>DPKV01000162.1:5376-7588 GCA_003542325.1 Anaerolineaceae bacterium | reverse complement strand
AGGGGCGTTGCATGCAACGCCCCTACGGTTCACTTCAAATGATAAATAATCCGGTTTTGTTATTTCTTAACCAGGGCTTTGAGCACTTCCTCTTTGTCCAATGGCTTCATGCAGAAGAACCAGTCATAGCATTTCATTTCGCCAGGCTGTTCCATCCGCTCTTTGGCTGCGCCACAGGAGCCGGCAGGCGAGATGATCACATCATCGCCGGGACGCCAGTCAGCGGGGGTGGCGACATTAAATTCATCCGCTGCCTGCATGGCGATCAAAGCCCGGTAGAGTTCGTCAAAATTGCGGCCGAGGCTCAATGGATAATAAATGATCGCCCGGATGATTCCTTTTGGATCAACGAAGAACACAGCCCGGACAGCTTTTGTGCTGCTCTCACCGGGTTGGATCATGCCATACTTGTTGGCGACTTCCATGGTGATATCCTCAATCAATGGGAAATTCACTTCCACGTCCTTCATGCCGCGGAATTCAATTTTCTCTTTGATCGTGCGCAGCCAGGCAATATGGCTGTAGAGGCCGTCTACCGAAAGTCCCACGAGTTTCGTATTGGCTTTGGCAAACTTTTCTTCCAGTGAAGCGAATGTGATGAATTCTGAGGTGCAAACCGGTGTAAAATCCGCCGGATGGCTGAACAGGATAACCCAGTTCCCCTTGTAATCGTTCGGAAAATGGATGTTGCCCTGCGTTGTGACCGCGGTGAATTCGGGCGCTTTATCGCCAATTCGCGGCATGGGTGTGATTTGTACTTCTTGTGTTTCCATAATATTTCTCCTATTTACTTAAGTTGTTATTTTTATTTTGACAATCGGGACAGAGCCCGTAATACACCAAACAAGAGGCTGTTACCTTGAAACCGGTGTCAGATTTGATCTTATGCGTTATGGCTTCAAGGTCGGGTGATGGGATATCGATGATCTTTTGACAGGACAGGCAGGCTAAATGAGAATGGAACGTCGTATCCCCGTCATAATGCACCTGGTCATCGCCCATTGTTCCGAGCGATGTCACAATGCCCGCTTCAACCAGTCTTTCCAGCGTGTAATAAACCGTACCCATCGCCAGATTTGGATACTGCCGTCGGATATCTTCGTAAATCTTCCCCGCAGTTGGATGTTCCTTTGACCCGCAAAGCGTTTGCATGATCGCTACCCGTTGGGGAGTCACCCGCAACCCCGCTTTTTTCAATTGTTGTCTCAATCCATCAGGTGCTATCATTTATTTTCCTTATTTATAATTATTCCTAACTAAGTACTATTATAATTATAAATAAAGATTTGTCAATATCTTTTAAGATTTAATCTACCAATTCCAACTATAAAGACCACCCATTTGCCATTTTGTCCCATCCTGTGGTACGATATCAACAGTAATACATACTTCAAGACAGTTGCACGGGGAGCCTGACTTTTATGGCTGAGAGGAGGACGACAGTCCTCGACCCGCAAAACCTGATCCGGATAATGCCGGCGGAGGGAATCGATTGTTCACCAACCCACACCCTCCCCACAAGGAAGGGTGTTTTATGTCCCCTCAACTCAATCGAATTATCTTATTTGCCAACGGCGATCTGCCCGATCCGCAGGCGGTTCACTCCAGTCTGTCACCGGACGATTTCCTGATCGCTGTTGACGGCGGTTTGCGCCATCTCGTTACGTTGGGCCTCACACCAAACCTTATCATCGGGGATTTGGACTCGGCGGACCCGGATGAGGTACAGCGTTTTGAATCCCAGGGCGTGGAAGTCCGCCGCTATCCCATTGAGAAAGACGAAACGGACCTTGAACTGGCGCTTGAGGCTGCCATCGATCTTCATCCCGGCTCCATTCGGGTCGTTGCCGCTCTCGGCGGTCGCCTTGATCAAACCCTTGCCAACATTTTCCTCCTCACCCGGCCGCAATTTTCCGGCACAGACCTCCGGCTTATTGACGGGACTCAGGAAGTCTTCCTGGTCCACGACCAGGTCACCCTTAATGGTGAAAAGGGTGAGCAGGTTTCTCTCTTGCCCCTGCTTGTGCCGGTCACCGGGGTCAAGACCGAAGGCCTGGCTTATCCCCTCAACAACGAAACGCTCTACCCTGACCACACCCGCGGGATCAGTAACCGGATGCTGGACGAAACGGCATCCGTCTCGATCACATCCGGCCTCCTGCTTTGCATCCATGACACCCAAAACCCAATTGAAAGGATTGGAAACGAATGA
>DPKV01000162.1:0-5369 GCA_003542325.1 Anaerolineaceae bacterium | reverse complement strand
ACGCTGACCGTCATGACCCATGATTCCTTTGCCGTCAGTGAAGACCTGGTGATTCAGTTTGAAGCTGAAAATAACGTCAAAATCAGTTTCGTCCTCAGCGGCGACACCGGAGCTGCCCTCAACAAAGCGATCCTCTCCAAAGAGAATCCCCTCGCCGATGTCTTCTACGGCGTGGATAACACCTTCCTCACCCGTGCGCTCGAAGAAGGCATCTTTGAAGCCTATGATTCCCCGCTGCTGGCTGAAATCCCGGACAGTTTTACGATAGACCCCGACCATTTCGCCCTGCCGGTCGACTACGGGGACGTCTGCATCAATTATGACAAAGCTTATTTCGAAGCGCATGGTCTGGTAGTCCCAACCTCGCTGGAAGAACTGGCTCAACCAGAATATAACGGTCTTCTTGCAGTAGAGAACCCCGCCACATCCTCACCCGGCCTGGCCTTCCTGATGGCAACCATCGCCCAGTTCGGGGAAGATGGCTATCTGGCCTACTGGCAGTCTCTGGTGGATAACAATGTAGTTGTCGTTAACGACTGGGAAACTGCTTACTATACGAATTTCAGCGCCTCATCCGGGCAGGGCCCCCAGCCAATGATCGTGTCTTATGGTTCCAGCCCACCGGTAGAGGTTTATTATGCCGAAACGGCATTGGAAGATGCGCCGACCGCTTCCATCATCGGTCCCAATACCTGCTTCCGCCAGATCGAGTTCGTCGGCATCCTCAAGGGCACGCCTGACCGTGACCTGGCTGAGGCCTTTATTGACTTCATGCTGGGAGTGGATTTCCAGTCAGACATTCCTCTCCAGATGTTTGTCTTCCCGGTCAACCCGAATGCGGAACTACCTGAAGTCTTTGCGCAATACGCCCAGATTCCGGATCAACCGGCCACCCTCGATCCGGCCCTGATTGACGCCAACCGGGAAGCCTGGATCAACGCCTGGATGGAGATCGTTCTGGAGTGACCTCTCAAACCCGTCCCGCCAGGAGGTGGATCAAGTCCCCCACCTGGCGGGCCATCCTCTTCTGGGTTGTACCCGCAGCCTTTCTGGGCTTTTTCTTCTATCAGCCCCTGCTGGCGTTATTCCGCCTGCTCGTCTCTCCGGATTGGGGCTTCTCCCTGGTGGAACTGGATTGGCGCGATTTATGGGAGCCGTTGAAATTCACCCTCTTTCAGGCGACCCTGTCCACCCTACTTACACTGATGGTCGGGATTCCCGGAGCCTGGCTGTTTTCCCATTTCACCTTCCCCGGCAAGAAAACCTTGAAATTATTGACCACCCTGCCCTTCATCCTCCCCACGGTGGTGGTCGCAGCCGGGTTCAATGCCCTGCTCGGGCCGCGCGGCTGGGTCAACCTCGGGTTGATGGCTCTGGTCAACCTGGACACGCCGCCCGTACAGTTCCTAAACACCTTTGGCGCCATCCTGGTCGCCCATGTTTTCTACAACTCCACCATCATCATCCGGGTGGTCAGCAATGCCTGGTCCCGTCAGGATATCCGGCTCGGGCAGGCTGCACGGGTCCTCGGTGCGAGCCCCTGGTGCGCCTTTCGGGAAGTCACATTACCCCTTTTGTGGCCTTCCATCCTGGCCGGGACTCTGCTTGTTTTCCTGTTTAACTTCACCAGTTTCGGTGTAATTCTCATGCTGGGCGGGCCGCAGTTCACCACCCTGGAAGTCGATATTTACATCCAAGCCCTCCACCTGTTGAACCTGCCGCTGGCAAGTATCCTCTCGATCCTCCAGTTGGTCTGTACATTGGGGATCACCGTCATTCACAACCGTCTTTCCACCCGGGATGAGTTACCCCAAACGCACCGGTCACAAACAATTCCGCCCCGGCGTCCAACTCACGGCTGGGAACGTCTGGTGGTCGTCATCCTGATCGTGACTCTCTTTACCCTCCTGGTCTCCCCGCTGGCGGCATTGGCGTTCCGCTCCGTGGTGAAACTGGACCCCGACCGCGGGGAGCGTGGCGATATCCAGCAGGGTTTCACCCTCCAATATTACCGGGAATTATGGGTCAACCGGACCGGCTCCCTTTTCTATGTCGCCCCGATTGAAGCGGCTAAAAACTCACTGGTCTTCGCCCTGATCACCATTGCACTGACAATGGTTCTGGGGTTGCTGGTGGCCTATGCTCTCCGGCAGAAAACCGCCCTCAATCAGGTCCTGGACCCCTTAATGATGCTCCCTTTGGGGGCTTCCGCCATCACCCTTGGGCTTGGTTTTATCCTCTTCTTCAATCGCCCGCCTTTCAGTAATTTCACCTTCCCCATCCTTCTGCCCATTGCGCACAGCCTGGTCGCCCTGCCGTTTGTGGTCCGCACCTTGGCGCCGGCACTGCAAAGTATTCCCCAATCCCTCCGCAATGCGGCCCGGGTCCTCGGCGCTTCGCCGTTACGAGTCTGGTGGGAGGTTGACCTGCCCCTCATGGCGCCTTCCTTGTTGGTCAGCGCGATATTCGCCCTGACCATCTCCCTGGGTGAATTTGGCGCAACGACCTTCCTGACCCGCCCCGAGTACCCCACCCTCCCAATTGCGATCTACCGCTACATTTCCCAACCCGGCGCGTTGAATTACGGTCAGGCCTTGGCCATGTCCACGCTGTTGATGCTGGTTTGTGCGGGAGGTATCCTGATCATGGACCATTTCCGAATGCCCGGAAAGGATTTATTCTGATGCTGACGGTCAAACAAATCGATAAAAACTATGAGGGCAGGCCGCTGCTCCGGGCTGTCAACTTTGAAGTTGCCAGTGATGAGACGGTTTGCCTTTTGGGAGCGTCGGGCAGCGGAAAAAGCACCCTGCTGCGGATCATCGCCGGCCTGGAAGCAGCGGAAAGCGGTGAAATCCTGTGGGATGACTGGATACTGTCCGATACCCCTGCCCATCAACGCAACTTCGGTCTGATGTTCCAGGACTACGCCCTTTTCCCTCACCGGACGGTCGCCGAAAATATCGCCTTTGGCCTGCGGATGCAAAACCGACCCAAAGATGAAATCAAGGCCAAAGTCCACGCCGCACTGGAAACGATCAATATGGCCGGGTTTGCAGACCGCAAGGTGACTGAACTTTCCGGCGGCGAACAGCAGCGGGTAGCCCTGGCACGCGCACTGGCTCCTGAACCGCGTTTACTCATGTTGGACGAGCCTTTAGGTGCGCTGGATCGTGCACTTCGCGAACAACTCAGTCATGAATTACGCCGGATCCTGAGAGAAACGGGTATTCCCGCCATTTACGTGACCCATGACCAGGAAGAGGCCTTCGCCATTGCCGACCGCCTGCTGCTCCTGCATGACGGCGTTATCCTGCAAAGCGGACCTCCCCACGAGTTCTTCCGTCATCCACGCAACGCCTGGGTAGCCGGTTTCTTTGGCCTCGGGAACCTGGTCGCAGGGACGGTCACCGGTCTGGAACCCCTCACCCTGACAACGCCTTTGGGATTAATCGAGGCGCATAGCGATAACCCGCCGCCTCAAGTGGGCGAAAAAAAGACCCTCCTTTTCCGGCCTGGTGACGCCCTCCCAGTCACAAACCCTGCCGTCAACGCTATCTCCGGCATTGTCATTGACCAGGTTTTCCAGGGTGAGAACTACCGACTGACCCTGAAGGTCAACGATGACGTCCCTTCATTTGAAATCTTTACGAAAGAACCCGCTGCAATAGGAGCAGAAATTAAAATCAGTTTCAATCCGAATGATGTCCTTTGTCTGAACCAGGGAGAGTCACATGACCTTATCGCCTGATGAAATCATGGTTGTCAAATTAGACGCACAGGGAGAAGAGGTCTGGCGGTATCCCGGGAAAGTTTTGGAAACCACAGATCATAGTATCTTGATCGAAGCACGATTCAATCATAGTGATGTCAACGTCCACGGCATCATGCTGCGGAAAAACGACCGCTTCCTGGAACGCTACTACGACGACCGCTGGTACAACATCTATGAGGCGCGTGACAAGGACGACGACCGCCTCAAGGGCTGGTACTGTAACGTCACCCGGCCTGCCCGTTTCGTGGAGAACGAGATTATCTATATGGACCTGGCTTTTGATCTGCTGGCATTCCCGGATGGACGGTTTCTCATCCTGGATGAAGATGAATTCAAAGCGTTGGACCTGGACCCGGAAACGCAAAGACAGGCTCTGGCCGGGCTGGAGGCGCTAATTTCAATAGCTAAAGATAAAGGATTTGCTGAAGAAATTCAGCAATAATGTTTTACCGGGATCGCCGCGTCGGCCGGCGGCCTCCTCGCGATGACAAGTCCTCCGTCACTGCGAGCTTCCACAGGAAGCGTGGCAGTCTCAGTTGAACCTCCAATTCAAGTTGAGTTTTATGCCAACAGACCAATATAACCCTTTTCGAAAAGCTTTACCTAGATCGCCACGTCGGCCGGCGGCCTCCTCGCGATGACAAGTCCTCCGTCACTGCGTGCTTCCGCAGGAAGCGTGGCAGTCTCGATTGAACTTCAAATCAAGTTAAGTTTTTATGCCTACAGACCAACATAACCCTTTTCGAAAAGCTTTACCGGGATCGCCACGTCGGCCGGCGGCCTCCTCGCGATGACAAGTCTTCCGTCAGTGCGAGCTTCCGCAGGAAGCGTGGCAGTCTCGATTGAGCCTCCAATTCAAGTTGAGTTTTATGCCAACAGACCAACATAACCCTTTTCGAAAAGCTTTACCGGGATCGCCACGTCGGCCGGCGGCCTCCTCGAGATGACAAGTCTTCCGTCAGTGCGAGCTTCCGCAGGAAGCATGGCAGTCTCAAAATTGCTCATTCAATCTATATCCACCCATTTCCCTTTGTAATTTTTATGGCTAATTAAAACGTCAACTCATCAAATAAGTCATTCCAAAGGGGGTTCAATTCATTTATTAAATCAATCTTATCTTGTCTTTTACCAGCTTTTATTTGTTTTTCTCTCGTTATCGCATCGTAGGCCGTTGGCAATATTTCCGCATAAACAAGTTTATTAACGTTATACCGAGAGGTGAACTTGCTTCCTTTACCCTCCTTATGCTGACTAACTCTTTGGTAAAGATTGCTTGTCACACCAGTGTATAGCACCGTGTGCTTCTTGTTTGTGAGGATGTATACGTAATATTCCCGCATGATTTCACTTTTAATTCCGACTCATACATTATCGAATTCTATGATGACTTACCCACATTGCTATATCAGTATTGTACTACTGAGATCGCCACGTCGGCCTACGGCCTCCTCGCGATGACAGGTATACCGTCACTGCGAGCTTCCGCAGGAAGCGTGGCAGTCTCGGTTGAGCCTCCAATTCAAGTTGAGTTTTATGCCAACAGACCAACATAACCCTTTTCGAAAAGCTTTACCGGGATCGCCACGTCGGCCGG
>DPKV01000057.1 GCA_003542325.1 Anaerolineaceae bacterium | reverse complement strand
AACTATAGGTGCCAAACCCTTGCAGTAGGGCGATACCCAGACCAACGCCGGTATTTCGGACGATGATGGGTTGGGGGGTGCCCCATTTTCGATCGGCGAAGTCCTTCATGGACACATAGTAGACTTCGGCTGTAAAGGGCGTCCGGTCACCAAAGGCCTTCCCGATGAAATCAATCACATAGGGGATGTTGGCTGTGGTGATGGTGTGACGCCCGGGCCCTAAGACGTCGAGCGCGCGACCGTCACGGAAGAAGACCACATTCTGGGACTCACGGACGATAATCTGGGAACCGATTCGCAGGTCGGCAGGACCGCTTTCCGGAAATCGGTGAACGATCTCTTCAGACATCTCCTGGGGATATTCAACTACATCAAAAATTCTAGCCATATCAATTCACTCCATTTTCTACTTGAACTATTCATTCAGAATGACCGCTAATCTAGGCTTCCGGGGCGATGCCCTTCATCACTTCAGAGCGTTTGTTGAAGGCATCGACACACTGCTGGCTGACACTGGTCAGGTGCCGGATGGCAGCTTCCAGGCCTTCGGTACCGATGGACGTCTCGACATTATCAATTGCCGAACTGACTTCGTCAGCCATGGCAAGCAGGGCATAATCATACTGATAGACCCGGTCAAGTTCCTCTTCCTTGATTTTGATGGCATCAAAGATGCCGGCATAACCATAGGAGGCTGTCTTTACTCGATCAATGAATTGACGCAACTTTAACGCGCCGGCTTCAAGATCGTCAATGTAGGCAATCCCGCCCTGGCCGATCAGTTCCACCTGAAGACCAGAGACACGTGCATAGAGGGTCTCAAATGTACTGGCGACATTCTCTCTTAGGAGTTTGTCGGACATCCGGCGATCTCCGCGCTCGATGTATCCTTTGAATCCAGGGATTTTGGCAAGTATCTTCTTGAACCAATCCTGCTGCCCTGTTACTTTGCTTAATATGTCACTCATGCTTCCTCCATTATTTATTTTGGACAATTTTTGGGTGTTTACCCTTATTTACTTTTGATATTATTATACAAATTTCAAAATAGCTAAGCAATAGATAATATTAGGAATTTACTGCCGGTTGAAAAGTAAGGTAATTATAAAGTATCTTTAGGTTGTACTATAATACAATTGAGAAAGAAAACAGGAGGTTTTATGGCGAAATTACCAGCAGAACGCGGTGTGGGTTTGATTGAGTGGATCCTCATCGCGGTTTTGATCCTGATGGTCCTTGTCACGGTCTTTTTACTTCTCGAACCAGCCCTGGTAAATTTATGGCAAGGAATGTTACAATCGATTCAAGAATAGAATATTGGTCAACATTTATAACAGGCGATAACCTTTGGCGAATACTCACTTTGCAGCAGTAATCTATCAGGGATTTTGGACTGCACTGGATTGGATTTATCCCCCTGAATGTGCAGGATGTGGTGAGCCGGGTTATCGTTTATGTGTTAAATGCCAGGAATCAATTCACTTTATTTCCGGTAAAGTGTGTGCTGTTTGCGGACTTCCACTCACCGGGAAAGAGCAGGTTTGTCAGAACTGCAAAGGTTTTCAACCGCCTTATGACGCGTTACGCAGCCTGACCCGCTATGGGGGTGTGATCCGGGATTGCATTCATGATTTAAAGTACAGAAACAATCAGAGCCTCGGAGAGTATTTTTCTGCTCCACTGGTGGAATTGATCCGGCAGCAGGGCTGGGAAGCGGACTTCGTGGTCCCGGTCCCATTAAGCCCCGATCGAGAGTTCGAACGCGGATATAACCAGTCTGCATTGCTGGCGCGTCCGGTGGCTTTGAAGCTTGGATGGCGTTACCAGCCCCTTTGCCTGGCACGGACGCGGAATACAAAATCCCAGGTATCGTTAACTGTCGAGGAGCGTAAACTAAATGTGGCCGGCGCTTTTACCGCTGTGCCGGACTTGGTTTCCGGGCAGAAAATCCTGCTGATCGATGATGTGACCACGACCGGGTCAACGCTTGAGGAATCGACACGAGCCTTGAAACAAGCTGGCGCCACGTCTGTTTATTGTCTGACCCTTTCAAGACCGATCCATACTGATGTTAATGAATTTTTGAATATCGATCAAGTATAATCAACTTAACCAACCTGAAATGGAGGCCAAAATGACTGTCAAGATTGATATTTTCACCAAGAATCTGGAACTAACCGATCGATTAAATGATTACGTGGTAAAGAAAGTTGACAAGCTTGAGAAATTTCTGGACGAAGTGGATGAATGCCGGGTGGACTTGTCCCACACAAAGACGGCCAGAAATGCAAATGATCGACACGTTGCCCAGTTAACCCTGCGCGGGAAGGGATTCATCCTGCGGTCAGAGGAACGTTCCGATAATATATTCTCAGCCATAGATGCTGCTCTTGATAAAATGAAACGTCAAATCCGGCGGTTCAAAGGTAAGCGAGATCGAGGCCGAGGAGATGGTCAATCCATTGCGGAAGCGATCAGCACGTCAAGTGTCGAATATGAAGAGGAAACAGAGCCGGTGATCGCCCGGCGAAAAAGATTCACCCTTGTCCCGATGGATGAGCTGGAAGCATTGGAACAGATGAAATTGCTGGGGCATGAAAACTTCTTTATTTTCTATAATGCCAATACGAGTGCGATAAACGTTCTCTATCGGCGGCTGGACGATACCTATGGGATCATCATCCCGGAAGTGGGATGAGACCCTTTTCATGTAAACCTGGGCGGCTTGTACAATGACTTGTACAAGCCGCTTTTTTCTTTCATAATGGGGATTGTTAATGCTAGAATACAATGACTATTACAACAGAAAAGAGGTAAACATGGTTGATGATTGCAATGATCCCCTTGCTTTGGCAGCGGATTTATTCTGCAATGAAGATATGGATCTGGAAACGATTGAGGAATCTGTCAAGAATATTCTCAATGCGGTCGGTGAAGATGTGGATCGTGAGGGTCTTCAGCGGACACCCCACCGGGTGGCCGGAAGTTACGAGGAATTACTTGCCGGTTACCGGATGGACCCGAAGGCCTTGATTAATGATGCCATTTTCAACGTTGCCTATGATGAGATGGTAATCGTTCGGGATATTGAGTTTTACAGTCTTTGTGAACATCACATGCTGCCGTTCATCGGCCGTATTCATGTGGCGTATATCCCCACAGATAAAGTCATCGGCTTATCCAAAATACCTCGAATTGTGGACCTCTTTTCCCGGAGGCTGCAGGTTCAGGAACGGATGACCCGCCAGATTGCTGAATACATTCAGGTGGTATTAAACCCACAAGGTGTTGCTGTGGTCGCTGAAGGATTGCATATGTGCATGATGCTTCGGGGTGTCAAAAAACATGATGCCCGGATGACAACGTCAACCATGCTCGGCGTATTCCGGGAGGATATGTCCACCCGAATGGAGTTCCTCGATAATATCAGCCGCGGCGCAGAACGACTGCATTTCTAATCTGTCCGCCGCCGGCTGATCTCCACGCCGACCATATCAGCATTGGGAACTGCGCCGGGCTTCTCCACTCGAAGCCAAAGTTCCTCGATCAATGGATTGTGCAGGATTTCCACGGCGAGCGCTTCAATAAGTGCTTCAATGGTCAGGAACACGTGCGTATTAATATAGGCCTGGATGGACCTGGCCAGGGTGGCATAATTGATGGTGGCGTGGATATCATCATTTTCTGCCGCTCTGGAGATGTCTGTTGAGAGTTCGACACTCACCAGGATTTCGCGGGGAGTTTTCTGCTCATGGGGATGGATTCCCAGAGTGCCAATCGCTTTCAGGTTGCGGATAAATATTTTGTCCATAAGGTTTCAGCCTCCAATGCGATTAATTGTACCGAATAATTCAGAAGCAGGCGGATGATGAAGATTGTGATGTTTTCCATCAATCCAATTTTCCCTAAACTGGTCACTGGGGGCGCGTCCAAACACCTGTACCATATTGCACAATATTTAGGGGATCAGGGGCATGAAATTGAGATTCTTTGCGCCAGGGCGGAAGGCGGTCAGGATAAATTCGTCTGGACGGAGAATGTCACCGTTTTTCCCATCCTTCCTTTTCATTTACCTTTTCCACAGCCTTATGCTGTCAGCGGCGGCGAGCTGGCGCTGATCGTTGACCGGCTGGCGGAGCATCTCCGAACTGCAGACCGGTTCTATATCCACGATGGGGAATTTCTGCTGCCGGACCTGTATGCAAAACTCCCGACCATTATTTCCTTTCGGGATAATATTTACCCGGAATCGGTGCTGGGTTCGTTCATCAGTCGGGCGGACGATATCCTTTGTGTATCTGAGTTCTCTGCATCGGTGATCGCTGCGACGGCGGGCCGTTTTTACCCAGGCCTGACGGACCGCATCCATCAAGTCAATAACGGGATTGACCTGTCGGTATTCAAACCAGTGGATCCATTGTTTTTGGCTCAGAGATTAGGGGTTGACGCGGCTGCTGAAACAGTTCTGTTGCACCCTCATCGCCCTGAACCGGGAAAGGGATTACCGGAAACGATCCGTGTCGCCGATTGTCTGGTCCATCAGTATGGGGTCGAAAACCTTAAGATTCTGGTACCCGAGTGGATCGGCTCCATGGTTTCCAGTGGTGAAGCCAGCTTCCATACAGATATGCTGGCTTTAATGGATGAGTTGGGTGTCAGTGAACACTTTCAGTTCATACCATGGGTCTCCCAGATGGAGATGCCTGCGTTGTACAGCCTGGGGGAGGCCACATTGTGTCTTGGGAGTATTGTGGAAGCCTTTGGCAATGTTGCCTATGAATCATTGGCCTGTGCCACACCGAGCATTGTAGCGAAAGTCGGTGTGCACCGGACTCTGCTTCCTGAGACCATGATCGATAAGGTGGCCTTTGGTGACACGGAAGCTGCTGCAGAAAAAGCCTTTGCGATAATTCAGGAAAAACGGCAAGTCCCGGATAGCACAATAAAGTACCTTAAAACGCATCTGGACTTTGAAAAGCAGGTCAGAAATTATGCAGAAGTCATCACCTCAGCGACCAAGCGGCTGTCTCTTGAATTTTCACACCCTCAACCTTTTCAAGACCGGAAGTACGTTTTAGCGCCCTGGTGCTATTTTGAGGAGGACCGGCTTTATCACGATTTCCACAACAGGTTTTCGCCCGCCGGACAGCTTGTGGATTTGACTATGGATGGAAAACCGTTCACTCTCTCCAATGCCAGGCAATTAGGGGTAAACGATGAACAATGGGAAGGTTGGATTGAAGATACGGTAATTGTCCTCGAATATGACCGACCAAAGGAGAAATAATAATGACAGAGTTCAATGGGAAAATCGTTGTGGTGACCGGTGCAGCCGGTAATCTTGGCCGGGCAGTCATACAGGCATTTCTGGGCCAGGGCGCGACGGTGTTTGGCCTGGATTATAAAACCGGTCGGATGGCGGATATCAGGCCACCAGATGACTCGAATGGAACATTCTTTCCAATAGATAATCTGGACGTTACCAATCAGGCTGCGATGGAGAAGGCTGCTGATAACGTGCATCAACTGGCTGGACCGGCAGACATCCTCGTCAATTGTCTGGGCGGTTTTGCGTACGGTGAACCGGTGTATGAGACGGGTCAGGAGACCTGGGAGCGGATGATGGCGATCAACGCAGGTTCTTTTTTGAACCTGAGCCGCTGCTTTATGCCTGACCTGCTCGTAAAAGGTACGGGCAGGGTGGTTGCAGTGGCGGCTGGCGCTTCGTTGAAGGGTGGGGCGAAGATGGGCGCATACAGTGCTGCAAAAGCGGCATTATTGCGGCTGGTTGAGAGTCTGGCTACGGAGGTGTCCGGGACGGATATCAAAGTCAACTGTGTCATACCCGGGACGATTGATACGCCGCAAAACCGGGCGGAGATGCCCAATGCGGACAGGTCGAAATGGGTGCCGACGGAAGCCGTTGCCGAGGCGATTCTTTTCCTGGCTTCATCCGGTGTGGCTTATGTCAATGGGGTGGCTTTGCCGGTAAAGGTATAATTCGGATTAGATGTACTGCCCGCCATCCACCGGCAGGAAAGCACCGGTCGTAAAATCACTTTTGATGAGGTGGAGTGCGTTTTCAGCGGCGATCTCAGGACTGCCGGTGCGGTTGAGCGGCACGTTCTCCCGGGCATAGACTTCGAGATCCACATCTCCCCGGTCTGCCAGCGGCAGCATGATCCCCAATCCCAAAGCATTGACGGTGATATCCGGTGCGAGTTCCAGAGCGAACATCCGGGTCATTTCCACCAGGGCGTTTTTTGTCAACCGATAGGCAAAATGATCTGGGCGATGCTGGTTGATCTGAGCGTCGGCGATGTTCAACACCCGGCCAGGTTTTTCATGAGGAAGCTGCCGGGCAAAAGCCTGGGTCAGGAGGAAGGGGGCTTTGAGATTGATCCTGAACTGCATTTCCCAGGCCTTTCGGTCCGTTTCCAAACCGTTTCCCCGCAGGTAGATGGCCGCGCAGTTGACCAGGATGTCAATCGCATCGAATTTGGTTAATGCTTTCGGGAAAAGCGTTTCCACGGCTTTGGAATCATTGAAATCTGCGCCCAGAGTGATGGCCTGGACGCCCAGGGCACGTGCCAGGGCTGCGGTTTCTTCAGCCGGTTCCCGCGACCGGTTGTAATGGATGACCAGGTTGGCGCCTTCGGCTGCCAGGGCAAGTGCGATGGCTTTCCCAACCCGGATTCCACCTCCGGTTACGAGTGCAGTCTTACCTTTGAGTTCCATTTTCCACCTCGGTCAATTTCTCAATGGGCTGCCCGGACTTCTCCAGCGCAGTCAGGATATCCTGGATGGATTGTCCGGTTGCCGGATGTCTGAATTCCGGTGTGATCTCCGCCAGGGGGAAGGCGATGTAACTGAAACGGCTCAGGTTTGGGTCTGGAATGGTCTTTCCACCGGCCGAGAACACATCTCCATTATAGACGATGATGTCCACATCCAGCGGCACATTATCTTTATCTCCCGGCTCTCTGTCAAACCGGCTTTCCAGGTCTTTCGACCAGGACAGCAAATCGATATATGGCATGTCGACTTCAATTTCCAGCACCTGGTTGAAATATTGGTTTTTTCCCGCATTCTCACGGACATCCACGGTTCTATACAGGTTGGACCTGGTCCGGATTTTGAAGTCCTCTGCAATCAATTCTACAGCCCGGATGAGATTCTCTTCCGGGTTACGATTCGATCCCAGACTGAGATAGACGACGATATGTTTTCTGTCTTTGAAGGCTTTATGATAAATGAGGTACAAACAAAACCCTAAAATGAAAAACGCAATCACCTGGATCAGGTCAGCACCGAGGAAAGACAACTTTTCAGCCACAAAGGCTCTTGTGATCAGGGTGATGAACGCCAAGCCTGCGAGGGTGGCTGAGAATAGAATGCCGCTGCGTATAAAACCGGTTCGCCTCAACACCCTGGTTTGAAGAAGAAGCCATAAGAAGAGTACCAACCCCAGCAGAAGTATATAAAGCTGGACGGGATGGCGGACTGCATTCCAGAGGTAAACACCCCAGGGGAGAGTGGTGGGTAAGCCGAAATTATTACCATTCGCATAGTCAGCTATATGGATGCCAGCAAAGATCATAATGACCAGGGGGCTGAGCGTGTCCAGCGTGGGCCATAAGGGCAGGTGTTTCTTCTGAAAGAGGATGACTAGCGTCAGAGCGGCGGTCAACAGGCCAAAGCTGCCATCCAGCATGGCGGGGGTGAGGGAAACCAGACTGAGAGGATTATCCGCAAAGATGGACGGATTTTGGATCAGGAAACCCAGCCTTGCACCCAGGATCCCTGCCAGCAATCCATACAATATTCCGGTTTCGATTGCGTCCCCATTTGTGCCAAGGTTCGCTGCCAGTTTACCGGTCAACCAGATTCCGATCCATAAACTGAGGAGGAGGACCAGGCCGGCCGCCTGGACGGCGACAGGACCAATATCAATCACAGGAAACATGGGCTACTCACCTTCCCCTGCAGCCAGGATCTGGTCAAGTTTGGCCCGCAATGCGCTGCCGTTCATCCCCGCGCCGACGGTCACTTCAAGCACGACGCCATCCGGGCCAATCAGAATCGAGGTGGGCAGGGCATGCATCTGGTATTCTTTCGCGACCTGTCCATCAGCGTCAATCAACATGGGAAAAGTGTAACCTTGCGATTGGAAATAGGAAATGGCTGAAGAAAGCGTGTCCTGGGTGGTCATATTGACAGCCAGGATTTCAAAACCTTGAGGGGCGAAGTCTTCATAAACGGTTTGTAGTCCGGGTAACGTCGCTTTGCAGACCGAACACCAGGACGCCCAGAGGAAAACAAGTACCGGCCGTCCCTCATAATCGGACAGGGAAACCAAACTACCTTCCGGCGTCTCAAGGGTGAACTCAGGCGCAGCGAAGCCGGGATGAGCCGCCGTAGGCTGGTCTGCTGCCATGACACCCGGAAAGAAGATTGGCGTCAGGACTACCCAGGTCAGGCTGAGAATGAGTATGGCTGTAACACTACCGATAAAGGTCTTTTTGTTCATGATGTCCTCAAATGTTGTGAAATATGATAGTTATTATCATACCTCAAACGGGCAACCCATTTTAATGAGATGAAAAATTAGCCGAGACTTTACGGAAACCC
>DPKV01000122.1:1992-5081 GCA_003542325.1 Anaerolineaceae bacterium | reverse complement strand
ACCTGGGGAGGTCTGTCATCAAGCCGGAGGAATGGTAACCCTGACTGAGAGGTCAGACTGAGGTGACAGAAGTCAGCAGAAGCCATAGTACCATAGCCGTCGAGATGGGAAGGGCTGAACATCAAGGAAGGACGAGTACTTTGAGCAGTTCGAAAGACGAGCATAGAAAGCAGAATTCTCTGGATAAGAGTACTGCCGGACAGAGGCGGGAAGTGAAGCTTCCTGGGACTGATTGGAGGGCTGAGCAGTCTTCGGCACGAGACGAAGGAAAGGCCAACACAGAGCTGTGGGAGGAGGTCTGGGAACGGACAAACCTGCAAACAGCACTAAAGCGGGTAGAGCGGAACGGAGGAGCGCCGGGCATCGACGGGATGACGGTAGCAGAACTAAGGCCGTACCTGAAAGAACATTGGTTGGAGGTCAGGGAAACGCTAAACCAGCAGAGCTACACACCGAGCCCCGTGAGACGGGTAGAGATACCCAAACCGGATGGTGGCGTGAGGGAGCTTGGGATACCAACTGTAAGAGATCGCTTTCTCCAACAAGCGATAGCACAGGCAATCATGCCGTTGTTTGAAGCGAAGTTCTCAGAGCAAAGCTATGGATTTCGACCGGGACGAAGTGCACATGGAGCCGTGAAGCAAGCGCAAGCCTATATTCAGGAAGGATATGAATGGGTTGTGGATATTGACTTGGAGAAATTCTTTGACCGGGTCAACCACGATGAGCTGATGGCAAGGGTAGCACGGGTAGTGAAAGACAAGAAAGTATTGAAACTAATCCGGGCGTATCTCAATAGTGGCGTGATGATCAATGGTGTGAGGCTGGACACAGAGGAAGGGACGCCGCAAGGCGGGCCGCTATCACCTCTACTGTCAAACATCATGCTGGATGACCTGGACAAAGAACTGGAGAAGCGGGGACATAAGTTTGTACGTTATGCTGACGATTGTAATATCTATGTAAAAACAAAACGTGCAGGCGAACGGGTCATGAGGAGCGTGACGGAATTTCTAGAAAAGAAGCTCAAGTTAAAAGTGAACCCAAAGAAGAGTAAAGTGAAGCGGGCAAACGAGGTGAAATTTCTGGGATTCAGTTTTTACAAGCGCGAAGGGGAAGTGCTCATTCGAGTAGCCAAGCGAAGCCAGGAAAGGTTTTGCGAAAAGCTCCGTCGTCTGACCAAGCGTACCCGGTCAGGCAAGCTGGAAGATATTCTTGAAGAAATCAACCGGTATATAACAGGTTGGATGGGATACTACTGGCAGGCGAATACGCCGAGCGTTTATGAAAGACTGGATGGCTGGATACGCCGCAGACTGAGGCAAATGATCTGGAAACGTTGGAAACGAGGCACAACCCGTTATAAGGAGTTAGTGAAGCTGGGAGTACCTCGATGGCGTGCGCAAGAAGGGGCAGGAGGAAAAAGCCCCTGGCACATGTCAAGAACGCCTGTGATAAATGAAGCCCTAAGCAACGAATACTTTCGAAACCTAGGGTTGAAGAGTTTGAAAGCGCGGTATCTGGAACTGTGTACGAATTGATGAACCGCCGGATGCGGACCCNNGAGAGCTCACTTCGCTAATGTGTTGTGATATTTGGGACTAAATTTTGTTGATCGTGACGAAGATATACGGGCTGCGCTTGGCTTCCTGATACAGATAGGATTTCACGGCCTGTAAAATATTCTTTTCAAGGTTGCCGTTCGACCCTTTGACAGTCTTTTCCAATACCGGTTTCAGGCCGGCTAAGATCGCTTCCATTTCGTCCGGCGTCATGAAGCCCCGGGTTGTTACCTCGGGAATGCCGCTGAGTTTGCCGTTATTCTTATTGATATTCAGGTTGACCAGCATGATCCCGTCCTGGCCAAGCGACTCTCGTTCCCGGACGATGTTCTGGTCCACATCGCCAACACTGCTGCCATCCACGAAAATATAATCTCCGGGGATGCGTTCACCCAGGCTGAGTTTCCCATCGGCAAATTCAAGGATCTGTCCGTTTTCAACGACACAGATATTCTCGCTGGGAATGCCGACTTCTTCCGCCAGTTTGGCGTGTTGTTTCAGCATCCGCAGTTCGCCATGGATGGGGATCAGGTATTTCGGCCGGACCAGGTGCAGGAGGAGTTTGAGTTCTTCCTGGCTGGCGTGACCGGAGACATGCACCGGGGCGATGTCCTGATAGATCACATTTGCACCGCGGCGGAACAATTTGTTGATCGTTCGATAAACGACTTCTTCGTTGCCCGGAATGGGGTGTGAAGAGAGGATAATGGTGTCACCTTCGCGGACGTCGAACTTCCGGTTGGTGCCATCAGCCAGGCGGCCAAGAATGGACCGCGGCTCACCCTGTGAGCCTGTGCACATCAGGACAACCTGGTTGTCCGGCATGCCAAGCGCTTGTTCAATGGGGATCACGAGGCGTTCGGGGAAGTCCACATAGCCCAGTTCGCGGGCCATTTTCATGTTGTCCACCATGCTCCGACCTGTGAAAGCGATTTTCCGTCCATGCCTTTCGGTCGCGTTGGCGACCTGCTGCATACGGGAGATCAGAGAGGCGAAAGTGGCGACCAGGATGCGGCCCTGCGCTTCGGTGAAGACCTCATCCAGGGCACTATCAATGACCCGTTCTGATTCGGTCCACCCGGGTTCGGTGGCGTTGGTGGAATCAGCGAAAAGGGCGAGTACGCCGCGTTGGGCGAAGTCAGCCAGCTTGGCGTAATCCGTGGGCCAGTTATCAACGGGCGTGTGATCGAACTTGTAATCGCCAGTGTGGACGATCAGGCCGGCAGGCGTTTCAATCCCGAGACCTACGGCATCCGGGATGGAGTGGCAGACATGGAAGAATTCCACACTGAAAGGCCCAATCTGGATCTTGTCGCCGGCGTTAACTTTGCGGAGGTCCGCTTTGCCGGCCATGCCGTTGCGGTCGAGTTTGACCTCAACCAGGCCGAGGGTTAATGGCGTGGCGTAGATTGGGGCATGGACCAATTCCAACAGGTGCTGGATGGCGCCCGTGTGGTCTTCATGACCGTGGGTGATCACGATGCCGCGTACGCGGTCTTTTTTATCTTTGAGGTAGTCTTCGAAATC
>DPKV01000122.1:0-1966 GCA_003542325.1 Anaerolineaceae bacterium | reverse complement strand
TTCCCAACTTCCCCAAGGCCCCCGATTGGGATGATCTTTAATTTTTTACTATTACTCATTTTTGTCTTTCCTTAATGTACTCCTATGTACAAATCTAAAATTGTGTTTGAAATTGATCTATTAAAATGGGATATTCCCATTAGAGGTCGAATTCGTCATTAAAAACGCCCTGCGGCATCAGGCCAGTCAGGGCGAAGTACTGCTGTTTGTTTGCAATCAGTCAATAATGCCAAAATACTACCTATGGCCGAAAAAGGCCAATAATCCTTTTGCATACCAAGGAAAGATTGTAGCATGTCGGAGCGAAAAAGTCAAATTTGTCGGAAAAAGGCAGTGAATGGAGAATGGTAAATGGGAGAGATAAGGTATCCGGTACTGGGAATCAGGAAAGGATGTGTCGTCCTGTAATCCCATTCCAGGGTGCAGGAGGTAATAGGTTGTTATAAGCGTCAATTGGTTTCCCATTGGAATAATTTATGCTATAATAACGTCCTCAAATGGCCCTCTAGCTCAATTGGTAGAGCAGTTGACTCTTAATCAATTGGTTCGGAGTTCGAGTCTCCGGAGGGTCATTTTGCATTTAAGACGGTGAATGGGAGATGGTGAGTGGAGAAAAGGTACTGGGTATTAGGAATTAGGTATTAGGAATTGTTAATTACCTTTGTGTGGATTATGTGTAGTCCGTGGTTCCATGTAGGAGGAACTCCGGACCCAAATATTTTGAATTTTATAGTGGCACTAATGATACTTCAGCCAGCATCTGGTAAAATTAGTATTTAAAGAAAATAAGATCCATATCATTCAATCCCCAAGATAAGTCCATTTTCCGCAATCCGGATCAAGCATAACTTGAAAGGCTGATGTTGGAATGTACATTGTTCCTCCAGCCATTCCAAAATGGTTGCTAAGAATATTTCCTGTTTGAGTTGTGATTTCCCAATAACATGAATCGCTATCTCCTAAAGACCGCCAAACACCAGGCGCAATTTCATTTCCCACTAAATAGAACCCGGGATTTTTATCCATTTTTGTTGGGTCTGGAGTTTTTGTTACTGTCGCTGTATTCGTTGGGGTTTCAGTTATTGTTGAAGTATATTTCGGTGTGGCAGTGGCAGTCGGGGTTACAATAATAATTCTCGGAGTGTAGGTTGGAAGTAGCGTAAGAGTCGGGTAAGCGGTCTGGGTTGCATATGGTGTATTAGATGGTACTTGGGTGAACATGGCAATAGTCTGTTCAATCCTAGATTGGATTGTCGGCTCGACACGTTTATCTATGAATGAGCATCCTGAAAAAAATATAATACTGAGTAATAGAATTAATCTGGACTTCTTCAACATAAATTCCCCCCGTGATAAAGTATTATTGAAAAACTGTAATATTATTCATTATAATGTATAAAAGACAATTAATATATTTATCTCGGGGCATTGTATAATAAGACTACAAATAATTTGCATGGAGGCTTATTATGAAAAAAATCTTATTCTTGATAATTTTATCGATTTTTCTGGTAGGTTGTGGGAGTAATAAAGAAAACGTTTATTGTCCATCTGAAATAAGCAGTGAATCCATCGATCAACTCATGCTTCTCCATGATGCTTTTGTTGATTATTATAATGTCGCTGGTGCGACAGGTAGAGCTTACCTAGCGCCGCCCGTCTTAGCCATGCAGGAGGTTAAACAGGAAGTCAGCGCGTTGACTGTCCCCACCTGTTTAGAGGTTGCAAAGGATAATTTGATAAAAGGCATGGATTACAATGTCGATGGATATTTGGCTTTCATGAAAGAAGAGGGGAATATCGCAATAAATGAAGAGTTTGAAAATGGAGATAAATACCTAGAACTTTTCTACGATAATATTTCTGAAATTCTTGATTGTCTCCCGGATTGTTCAAAAGAATAGAAGAAATATCCAAAAAATGGGACTGAGGTTTGATAAACTGCATATTCCGGTCATGTCACACA
>DPKV01000215.1 GCA_003542325.1 Anaerolineaceae bacterium | reverse complement strand
ATATTGAATAGAGAAATTCGATAATTCCCCTTACCTCTCCTGTCACGTGCGCTTGTCCATCCAATTCCATACTCTGTGAGTGATTTCCCTCTCTGAGAAATCCATTCCGCGTCAGGATTCCGTCGCGGCACGTAACCTACATATTATCCCTCCAAAAGAGTAGCGGGCGTAGGTCACGTGCCGTGGAGCGAAGCGGAACGCACGTGACAAATTTAAACAAACCAGCCTATATTGAATAGAGAAATTCGATAATTCCCCTTACCTCTCCTGTCACGTGCGCTTTCCGCTCCAATTCCATGCTCTGCAAGTGATTATCCTCTCTGAGAAATCCATTTCGCATCAGGATTCCGTCGCGGCACGTATCCTACATCTTCAGCCTATAGAAATAAATCATAAACCCCGGTTTGCGCTATAATCCTAATATCACAACCTGATCAAAATGAGTGCAACATTATGAAACAATTGCTTCAGAACTTGAAAACCGGTGAAGCCCAGGTGACCGAAGTGCCTGTTCCCCACCCGGGTGAAGGCACTGCCCTTGTGCAGACTGCAGCCTCCCTTGTCTCAGCCGGCACTGAACGGATGATCGTCTCCTTCGCCCGGCAGGGATTAATTGGGAAAGCCCAATCCCGGCCGGATTTGATGCGCCAGGTGGTCAATAAAGCCCAACGCGAAGGGTTATTGACCACCCTGGAAGCCGCCCTGAACAAACTGGACCAGCCGATGGCGCTGGGCTATTCCTCGGCGGGCACAATCGTCGGGGTCGGCCCCGACCTGGAAGGTTTCCGGGTGGGTGACCGGGTGGCCTGCGCCGGCGGCGGACATGCCGTCCACGCTGAATTTACCACCCTGCCTAAGAACCTGATGGTACCCATCCCCGAAGGCGTCGGATTCGAACAGGCCGCTTTCGCCACGGTCGGCGCGATTGCATTGCAAGGCTTCCGACTGGCGGATGTCCAGGTGGGTTCCAAAGTCGCGGTCATCGGCCTGGGTCTGCTGGGATTACTCGCCACCGGGATCGCAGCCGCCGCGGGTTGTGAGGTATTGGGGATCGATCTCGACCCCGACCGGGTTGCTCTGGCAGGCGCTATGGGCGCGCAAACTGCCGTTCAGCGCAAACAGGCTGTGGAAGCCGCTTCCGTTTTCTCCCGCGGCCGCGGGGTGGATGCCGTCCTGATCTGTGCCGACACCACGAATAATGACCCGGTCAAGCTGGCCGGTGAGATTGCCCGAGACCGCGGCAAGGTAGTGGCGGTTGGTGCGGTGGGCCTGGATGTCCCCCGTAAAACCTATTACGAAAAAGAACTGTCGGTCATTATTTCCCGTTCCTACGGCCCCGGCCGGTATGACCCCAGCTTTGAAGAAAAAGGCCAGGACTATCCCGTTGGATATATCCGCTGGACGGAAACTCGAAACATAGAAGCCTTCCTTGACCTGCTCGCTGCCGGGAAACTGGACGTCTCCCCTCTGATCAGCCACCGCATTCCGATTGAAGAAGGTAAGCGGGCTTATGACCTGATCACCGGAGAAGCACCTTACCTGGGTGTCCTCCTGACCTACGCTGAGAACCCATTGCCAAAAGACAACCGAATCCCGAATCCCGCTGCGCCCACCATCCGGGTAAAACCCGGCGAAATCATGGCCTTGGGCGTGTTGGGCGCAGGGAATTATGCGCTTTCCACCTTCCTGCCGGTGATTAAAAAGGTAGGCAACATCGCCCCGGTGGGGATCGTTTCCGCTTCGGGCGTCACCGCCCAGCATGCCGCCAACCGTTTCGGTTTCGGCTTTGCGGCCAGCGACCCGGATGCCGTCCTTTCCGATCCGGCGATCAACCTGGTGGCCATCCTGACCCGGCATAACCTCCACACCGAACAAATCCTGAGCGCGCTAAAATCCGGCAAGCACGTCTACTGCGAAAAACCGCTGGCGATCACCCCGAAACAACTCAAGGATATCGCCAAAGCCCTCAAGAAACCGGAACAACCGTTGTTAATGGTCGGCTTCAACCGGCGTTTTGCACCTTTAGCCAAACAACTGAAAACCTTTATAGACCAGCGTCAGGAGCCGCTCGTTGCCCATTTC
The DNA here is from genome assembly GCA_003542325.1 of Anaerolineaceae bacterium. Taxonomy (GTDB): domain Bacteria; phylum Chloroflexota; class Anaerolineae; order Anaerolineales; family Anaerolineaceae; genus Brevifilum. The sequence goes on along the minus strand of DPKV01000215.1, from coordinate 5,136 downwards.
CGGGTGAACGCCAGCGTCCTGCCGGTTGACCACTGGCTGGTGGACCCAAAAGTCGGCGGTGGACGGATCATCGGCGAGGGATGCCACTTCATCGACTTCCTCACCTTCCTCGTTGGGGACATTCCTGTAGAAGTCACCACCCAGGGCCTCCCGGATCAGGGTAAATACAAGGAAGATAACGTCATGATGACCTTCCGCTTCCCGGATGGGTCACTTGGCGTAGTGAGTTACCTGGCAAACGGTGATAAATCCTTCCCGAAGGAGTATCTGGAAATATTTGCCGGCGGCCGGGTTGCTGTACTGAACGACTGGCGCAAACTGGAATGGGTCGAGAACGGCCACCGCAAGGTTTACCGGCATCTCCTCCGCCAAGACAAAGGCCACCGCGGCGCATGGGAGGCTTTCCTGTCCACCCTGCAAAGCGATAAGACCCCGCCCATCCCCTACGATCAGTTACTCGGTGTGACCCAGGCCAGCTTTGCCGCCGTCGAATCACTGCGCAGCGGAAAGACGGTTGTCATCCCACCCATATCCTGACCAACAGGAAGGGAGAAACCGCGTCGTGCGGATGAAGCTCAATCTACTCCGGTTGTCCGCATTGATCCTGTTGATAACATCTGCCTGCAGCGCGCCAACCGATACCCCTGCGGCACAAGTCCCGCATCAACCCGAAGCAATCCCTCAGGACACGGATGGCTGGTGGCAGCCGGAACCGGGATTGTCCTGGCAAATTCAATATGCAGGTGAGGTTGACCTGAGCCTGAATGTGGATGTTTATGACCTGGACCTGTTTGAGACATCAATTGAAGAGATTGATGCTTTACATGCCCGCGGCATTCGGGTGGTCTGTTACCTCAACGCCGGGGCGTGGGAGGATTGGCGGCCTGACAGCGCTGACTTTCCGGAAGCAGTCCTCGGACGCGACTACACCGGCTGGCCTGGCGAACGCTGGTTGGACATCCGCCGGATTGAGATGCTGGAGCCTCTGATGACCGCCCGGCTGGACCTCTGCGCAGCGAAAGGTTTTGACGGCGTCGATCCGGATAACCTGGACGGGTATACCAACACCACCGGCTTTGACCTGACAGCCGATGACCAGCTTGCCTATAACCGCTGGCTGGCTGAAGCAGCCCATGCCCGCGGGCTGGGAATCGGCCTGAAGAACGACCCCGACCAGGCTGTTGAGCTGGTCGATGCATTTGATTGGGCGACCGTGGAAAGCTGTTTCAATGAAAGCTGGTGTGCACAGGTTACGCCCTTCATTGAAGCCGGAAAACCCGTGTTTGCAATCGAGTATATCGACAACAAAATGACCCTGACTGATTTTTGTGACCAGGCTGCCGACCTTTCCATAGACGCCTTGCTCAAACAGCGTCAACTGGATGACTGGCAGGCAGCCTGTCCCTGAGAGAGATATGAACCCTCTGACGAAAGCCATCAAAACCCTGCATGACCTGGGCTTTTTAAAAGCCTGGTGGTACGCTGCCTATCAACTCGGTCTGCGGACCGGCCACTACCGGCGGGTGACCCCATCCGGCAAGGTGGAGGTGACCGGTAAACCCGGTCTGCCGCCCACTGCCAGCTATCCCCCGGTTTCGGACGCGCAATCCGACCTGGCGCAATCCGCCGGGGATGATATTGTGCATGGAAAATTCCGGCCTTTCAGTGGAGAGCTGGCCTCACTGGACCTGGAAGCCGGCGCATCCCCCCTGCATTGGGCCCTTCTGAAGCAGACGCCTCCCGAGCAGGACATCAAATGGGTCTGGGAACCGGGCCGCTTCGGCTGGGCACTCACCCTCGCCAGAGCTTATGCCTTCAGCGGGAATCCTATCTATGTCCGGGACTTCTGGGACAAAACCTTACGTTTCCTTGCCGCACATCCGCCCAACCTGGGACGACAGTGGCAATCGGGGCAGGAAGTCGCACTGAGACTGATGTCCCTGGTATTCTGTGACCGGTTTTTTGCAGCCGCGCCGGAAACCACTTTTGAAAACCGTCAGCAGCTCTGGGCAGCCATCGCAGCGCACGCCCGGCGCATCCCACCCACCCTGATTTACGCCCGCGCCCAAAACAACAACCACCTCCTCTCCGAAGCCGCCGGGCTTTACGCAGCCGGGTTATATCTGCCGGACCATCCCGAAGCCAAACGCTGGCGGGACCTGGGCTGGAAATGGCTGAACTGGGGGTTCCAAAACCAGATCAATGAATTCGGCACTTATATCCAGTACAGCGCCAACTACCAGCGCCTGATGCTCCAGCTTGCGCTCTTCACTGACCACCTGCGCCGGACTGCCGGAGAACCGGATTGGCCGGAAGAAACGCAATTCCGGCTGGCTCAGGCCACCCGCTGGCTCTGGGCATTGACCGACCCGGAGACCGGAAAAGCCCCCAACCTGGGCGCAAACGACGGCGCATATATCTTCCCATTGACCGGTCTGCCCTACCACGATTTCCGCCCGGTTGTGGCTGCTGCGGGGAAGGCTTTTTTGAACCTGGATATTTATTCCAAACCCGCCTTGAATGAGATGGCGGATTGGTTTGGGCTGGACGCGCCGGAGAACCCTGATCAAACCCAGCCTCAGGCTGTGGACATGCTGAGAATCGATAGCGGCTCCGGGCGGGCGTTCCTGCGCACGGCGCAGTTCACTGACCGCCCCTCCCATGCCGACCAGCTCCACACCGACCTTTGGTGGCGCGGGGTGAATGTGGCCCAGGATGCAGGGACTTACACGTATAACGCCACCCCACCCTGGGACAACGCCTTCGTGACCGCCCGTGTTCATAACACGCTGACATTGGATGGTCTGGACCAGATGACCCGCGCCGGACGCTTCCTCTGGCTGGATTGGGCGCAGGCTGAAATCCTGGCCTATGAGATGAATGACCAGGGGCAGATTGTCTGGCTGGCGGCTGAGCATGATGGTTATACCAAACAGGGGGCTTTGCACCAGCGAATGGTGGAATCCAATGAAAATGGTTGGATAGTCACGGACAACCTTTTGCCGTACGTCCTCGCGGATGACACGGTTCATGAAATCCGACTGGCCTGGCTTTTGCCGGATTGGGACTGGGAACAAAGAGGTGAAAAGGAAATCAGGCTGATCGGAGAGCCGTTTAATTTCACCCTGTCTCTGGATGGTATCGACAGCTTGAGCTTGTTCCGGTCCGGTGAGCGTCTGGCCGGCACCCTGGCCCCGGATCCAACCTGGGGATGGGTCTCTCCAACCTATGGCGTTAAAAAACCAGCCTTATGCCTGGTTGCCCAGGCATCCGGCGCACTGCCGATGGAAATCCAATCCAAATTTATTTTTTCCGCCTGAAACAAAATCCCCAACCTTCTCATCTTCGAGTACAATGTTAACGAGATGCACATCCTGTTGATCCACCAGGCTTTTGCTGCCCTGGACGAACCCGGCGGAACCCGCCACCACGAACTGGCTCGACACCTGGCCCGCCAAGGCCATCAGGTGACCATTATCGCCAGCCCGGTCAGTTACCTCACCGGAAAAGGGAAAACCAAGCGCATTCGGAAACAAACCGATGACCTGGGTGTGACCATCATCCGCAGTGCAACCTTACCCGCCATTCATCGTTCGTTTATCCGGCGGGTTTTTAGTTTCCTCAGTTTCATGATCTCCTCCTTTCTCAACGGCCTCTTTGTACGAAAAGTGGACCTGGTGTGGGGAACGACACCGCCCATCTTTCAGGGACCGACCGCCTGGCTGTTGGCGCGGTTGAAAGGAGTTCCTTTTCTCCTGGAAGTGCGCGACCTGTGGCCCGCTTTTGCGGTGGCCGTCGGTGTATTGCACAACAAAACGCTGATCCGCCTTTCCGAGTGGCTGGAACGGTTCCTCTACAAACACGCTGACCTGGTCATGGTCAATTCCCCCGGCTTTGTGGAACATGTCCGCAGCCGTGGCGCGAAAAAGATCGCGCTGATCCCCAATGGGGCTGATCCGGTCATGTTCGACCCGGAGGATAAGGGAACAGCCTTCCGGCAGACCTGGGGGCTTGAGGATGAATTTGTTGTCCTTTATGCAGGCGCACACGGAATGTCCAATGACCTGGATGTTGTCATATCAGCAGCAGAACAATTGCAGGACCTGACACAGGTCAGGATCGTCCTGCTGGGTGACGGCAAAGAGAAGACCCATCTGATGGAAAAAGCTCGCGAAAATGGATTGAAGAATGTCGTCTTCATCCCCCCGATCCCCAAAACCGAGATGAAAGATGCCCTGGCCGCTGCGGATGTCTGCCTGGCGATCCTGAAACCGATTGAAATGTACAAGACCACCTATCCCAATAAGGTCTTCGATTATATGGCTGCCGGTCGGCCTGTGGTACTGGCGATTGACGGTGTGATCCGCCAGGTCATTGAAGAAGCTGATGCGGGGATCGCTGTGCCACCGGGAAACCCGGATGAGCTGGCAAATGCTATCAGGGAATTGTTAACAAACCCTGAAAAATGTCGTAAAATGGGAATGAGTGGTAGAGACGCAATAACAACCCACTATTCGAGAGTCAAACTTGCCAACGAGTTTACCGTACTCCTGGAATCAATGAGGAGGAGAAATGCCTGAAAAAATCTTAGTTGTTGATGATGAAATATCCCTTCAGGAAACTGTTGCCTATAACCTGAAAAAACAGGGGTACGACGTGCAGACTACCGGTGACGGTGCGGAAGCACTGGAATTGGCTCGGGAGTTGCAGCCGGATCTGATTATTTTGGATGTGATGCTGCCCGGGTTGGACGGCTTCGAGATCTGCCGGATCCTGCGCCGTGAAATGACCACGCCGGTCCTGATGCTCACTGCCCGGGACGACGAGATCGACCGGGTCGTTGGGCTGGAAGTCGGGGCTGACGATTATATGGCTAAGCCTTTCAGCATGCGTGAATTGATCGCCCGGGTCAAAGCCATGCTGCGACGGGTCCGTCTGATCCGTGAAGAGGTCAGCGAAGCTGAAACCGGCGAAGGCAAGCCCAAACAGGAAGTGCTTGAGTTTGGCAACCTGCGCATCGATATCACCCGCCGCGAGATCACGGTGAATGGTGAAGTGGTCGCCTTCAAACCCAAGGAATACGAACTGCTGACCTTCCTGGCGCAACACCAGGGTCAGGTTCTATCCCGCGAGTTC
>DPKV01000078.1 GCA_003542325.1 Anaerolineaceae bacterium | reverse complement strand
ATGCTGCAACCACAAGGAGCAGCAGAAAGACAAGAATTTGCTGGAAGACCGTCATCTGCTTTCGCCGGGGTTTAATGTCAGCCTCTGCTTCGGATGATGTTTCGCTCACCGCTTCAGGCTCAGGGATGGCCGCGACTGGCGTTTCCTGCATTGGGACAGCCGGAACCTCAGCATTGACAGGCACATCCGCGGCAGGGACAGCCTCAACAACTTCCGATTCCACAGCAGCAGCCATATCCGTCATCGCAACCGGCGTTTCTGCAGTCACCACTGTGGACCGGACTTCCATTTCTGGTTGGGTACTCATCCTTGCGGGCTGAAGTACAGCACGTTTTCCGGCATCAATATCCAGCGGCTCATCGAGCACCGGATGTTGCGGGCGCATGTACGTGGGGGCATTCATTCGAATTTGTTTGTCGTTTGTTTTTTCCTGAGACATCACAACGCTCCTCATTCTGCCTTGCATTAACTTCCGTTATCACGACCGGCCAGTTCAATCTCTCCAGCAACGACATGCAAGGTTTCTCCCTGAGGCGTCTCGAGGATTAACCGGCCATCGGACTGCACCCCGGTCACCGTCAGGGACCTGACGCTACCATCCGGAAAGCGAAAATTTACTTTTTCGCCACGGAAAGCCAACCGATCGTTCCACAACCGGATAAAATCCGGGGCCGTCAAGCGGTCGCGATAGTGCATTAAAGTGTGCAAGATGCTTGCCAGAAGCGCCCAGCGGTCCACTGTTTCACCCAATTCAGACTCGATCGAGGTGGCCGGGTAGCGCAAATCTGCGGCAGGCGGGACAGCCTCGGGCGTGACATTCACACCCATCCCGACCACGAGGGCCGCCAACCGGTCTACCTGCCATTCAGCTTCCACAAGGACCCCGGCAGTTTTCTTCCCGGCTAGAAGCACGTCATTGGGCCATTTTAATGAACCCTTGAGATCAAATTGATCCAACGCCGCCAGCAGGCTGAGGGCGGCCAGGGCGGTAAAACGCGGCAGGCAAGCAATTTCATCTTCTGTTGGTCTGAGGATCAGGCTGAAAGCAAGGGCTGCGCCGGGATGGGTCACCCATTGCCGGTTGCTGCGGCCCCGGCCCGCAGTCTGGGTATCGGCGATAACCAGTGAGTTGTCCCGTGCCCCCTCCGCAGCCCACGTCAGCGCCAAATCGTTGGTGGAAGTCACAACGGGATAGTACCGCCAATCTTCCAACCCGAGGGGTTCAAGTTGAACGGCAAGAGAAGTGATATCCTGAGTCATACGATACTTTTCGAAATATTCCTCATAAAGACCATTCTGAATTAATTGGCAGTTGGAGTGTTTATTGTTTTTGGAAAATATCCGCCATCTCAGCAATACCCCTGACAACCAAATCAGGTTTAAATTCCGAATCCGCCAGGTCTTCGGCTTTTGTCTCGCCGCTGAGCACCAGGGTGGTCGCAATGCCCCATTGGCCGAGGGCGATATCGGTATACAGTCGGTCACCGATCATGCAATGTTCCGCAACAGCGAAGCCGGTCTTCTCCGCCAGCGCATCCACGATCGGCGCATAAGGTTTCCCGACGATCACATCCGGGCGTCTCCCGGTGGACGTGGCCACCAGTTCGATCATCGAGCCAATATCCGGTTTGAACCCGGTCTCAGTCGGGCAGTTGATATCCGGGTGCGTGGCGATATAGGGCTTCCCGGCAACAACCATATCGCATAAATGCCAGAGTTTTTCATAGGTCAGGGTGGTGTCAAACCCCAAAACGGCCACATCCGCTTCCGGCCCTGTCAACGTCAAGCCATGACGGTCGAACTCCTTGACCAGGGGCGGCGTTCCAACCACGTAAAAGCTCGCCCCCGGAAATGCTTTTCGGAGATAGATCGTCGTGGCCTCGCCGGAGGTAAAAATCTTCTCCTCCGGGATATCCAAACCCAGCCGCTGAAATTTTTCGGCGTACTCCACCCGGGAGCGGGAAGAGTTATTCGTCAGGAAATAAAAAGCCACCTGTCTTTCTTTCAGTAATGCCAGCCATTCCTGAGCGCCGTGTAACAACCGGTTCCCAAGATAGATGGTGCCATCCATATCCATTAAGAAGCACTTGACCTGTTGCAGATTCAATTTATGTTCCACTGGTATTCATTCCTTTGGCTGATATTTTACTGGGAATAAATATACCATTAGCTGTGGAAAAATCGATAAAAAATGCCTGGTCCAAATCGTTTATAATGAAATATCATAAGGAAATTAATACGGATAATTAGATTGGAAGGATTTTTATGAAACCCATTGCACTCACCGGTATCAAACCCACCGGCAGTCCCCATATCGGGAACTACCTGGGGATGTACCGCCCGGCATTGGACCTGATGAAAAAATATCAGGGAATGTACTTTGTCGCCGATTACCACGCCCTGACCACCATGCGCGACCCCCAACATTTGCGCGGCCTGGTCTATGAAGTCGCCGCAAGCTGGATCGCCCTGGGACTCGACCCTGAAAAAGCGATCTTCTTCCGACAATCCGATATCCCTGAAATCCCTGAATTCGCCTGGATTCTGGCCTGCTTCACCTCCAAAGGGTTGCTCAACCGGGCGCATGCCTATAAAGACGCCGTTGAGAAAAACCTCGAACTCGACCATGACCCCGATGAGGGGATCAATAGCGGCCTTTACTATTATCCCGTCCTGATGGCCGCCGATATCCTGCTCTATGGCTCGGATGTCGTGCCGGTCGGTTTGGACCAAAAACAGCACATCGAGATCACCCGGGATATCGCCGAAGCCTTCAACCGCACCTATGGCAATGTCCTGAAAGTGCCCGAAGGCGTGATTCAGGAAACGGTCATGAAAGTGCCCGGCATTGATGGGCGCAAGATGAGCAAGAGTTACGACAATACCATCCCGCTCTTTGCGCCGGAGAAAGCGCTTCGAAAACAGGTCATGCGGATCGTGACGGACAGTAAACGCCCCGAAGACCCCAAAGACCCGGATGGCGATAACCTCTTCAGCCTGCTGCAATTCTTTGCATCCCCGGAAAGGCTCGAGGAGATCCGCAACCTGTATATCAATGGCGGCGCCGCATATGGCGAACTAAAGAAAGAGCTGGCTGGATTGATCCTCGACTACTTTGCAGATGCCCGCGGGAAGTACACCGCACTGATCCAGGATAAGCCCTATCTGGACAAAATCCTGCTGGATGGCGCAGCCAAGGCGCGGGCAATGGGTCAGCCCTACCTGGCTGCCGCCCGGAAGGTCACCGGCATCGATTAACCAACCAAAACGTGAGGTGCAATGTTTTCTCATTTAGGCCTATTTGAAATACTGCTCCTGATCGGTATCCCCTGCATGAGTCTGCTGGTGTTAGGTGGGGTTATCGCCCTGGTGATCATTTTGGTCCGAAAAAACCGAAACCCGTGACCCGGAAACAGTCTTTATGAGTGACGCCCCCATTGCCGCCGTGATCGGCGCGATCAATATCGACATCCTCGTCCAGGGACTGCCTCACTTCGCTGAGCCGGGCGAACAGGTCAACGGCCCCCAGGTTCAACTGCGCCCCGGCGGTAAGGCACGTAATATCGCCTCCATGTTGACCCACTATCTTGAGAATGATGGAGTCGCCCTGGTCGCCAGGCTTGTTATGGACACCAAGGGCCTCCACCATGTTCTCCGCCAATCGCTGGAAGTGGATGGGATCGACACCGAAAACCTGATCCTGGATGGCTCAGATTGGGATGCCCTGCCAACCTTATCCATTTTTCTCAACACCCGGGACCGGCAATCAGCCAGCTATTACCTGCCGGGGGATAACGAGACCATGTCACCCGCCGACCTGGATACCAGGCGGTCCCTCTTCGAACAAATCAGCATCCTGGTCATGACCCTGGAAATTCCTATTCCCACAGCATGTCATGCATTGAAAATGGCACAGGAAATCGGCTTGAAGGTCATGTTGGACCCCGGTGGGCAACCCCCGGAGAAAACCGTGGACTTCTCGCCCCTTTTTGAATATCCCATCTATGTTCTTAAAGCCAATGCGGCGGAAGCGGAGCGCCTGACGGGCATCCCCGTGACCGATTTTCAGAGCGCACAGCAGGCAGCCCAACTCCTGATGGATAAAGGTGTCGAAAATGTTCTCATCACCCACGGAAAACACGGCGGATATGCCTTCACACCCCAGGAAAGCAAGCATATTAGAGTGTCCGAGTTCGACGACGATGAGGTTTCCCCCCTGGCCGATGCCACCGGCTGCGGCGATCAGGTGATGGCCGTTCTGGCCGGCGAGTATCTCTGGGATAAAGATTTCATGTCATCCGCAGAAGTGGGGATTGAAGCGGGGACCCTCCAATACCGACAGCCGGGGCTGGTTGACCTCAGTTGGGAAGATATTTATCCCTTTTAATTCACTCCGACACAAAGCCGATATCCCGCAAGCCCGCGACCCGATCCATATACGCATTCATGACCGTCTCCAGCAGGGATAGCGGCAGGCTCCCATGGTTAAGGATCACATTATGAAATGCTTTCAGATCAAATGCTGATCCAAGCATGGATTCCGCTTTTTTCCGTAAGGCAAGAATTTTCAGATAACCGAGGTAGTACGCGCAGGCCTGTCCCGGCATCACGATATACCGTTCCACTTCTGTTGTGACGTCCCGCTCCGGCAGACCCGTCTTGTCAGCCATATAGGTGATGGCCTCTTCCCGTGTCCACTGCCTGGTATGAATCCCCGTATCCACGACCAACCGTACTGCCCGCCATAATAACGCCTGGAGCCGCCCCAGGTTGCTGGCCGGGTCTTCAAGGCCCATCTCCCAGGCAAGCCGTTCAGCATAAAGCGCCCATCCTTCCGTATAGGCATTAAAGGTAAAAGCCCTGCGGAAGGTCGGCAGACCTTTGATCTTTTGCGCCTGCGCCATCTGGTAGATATGCCCGGGGAGTCCTTCGTGATAAGCTAACGTCCGCATCCCCCACCGATACACGTTGTCCGGGTCGCGAAGGTTGATCCACATGATGCCCGGCCGGCTGCCATCCATTGCGGGGCCCTGTGCATACGCGACCGGGGAATCGGGTTCCTTAAATTCCGGCAAGCGCTTCACCAGCACTTCTTTAACGGGTTCCTGGTTGAACCATTCCGGTAATCGCCTATTCACCTCATCCAGAATGGATTGATAATCCGCAAGGATCTGCTCTCTGCGGGTCTCACTCGGTGGGTAATGGTGTTCCTGGGCTGTCATCAAAGCCTGCAGCTCGGCACCCGGATCGTCTGAAGGCAAACCCATCGTTTCGAGCGCGTTGCGAATCTCGCCCTCCAACCTGGACACCTCAGACACGCCAATCTGATAAACCTCTTCTGCCGTCAGATCGGTCGTGGTGTGGTTTCGCAGCAGGCAGGCATAGTATTCCCGTCCGTCCGAAAAACGCCAAACGCCATCGTCATCCCCGGCAAGCGCTAACAGGTCCGAAATATAGATCCTGAGATCACGGTAAGCCGGCAGGACTTCCGTCTCAATGATGGCCTGGGCTCGCTCCCCCCAGCGTTTTTGAGCCCGCTCACTGAACCGCCCCGTTTCTGCCATTCGGAGCTGAAGACTGGTGTACAGGGGGTTTTCATCAACCGGCCTAGCCAGAAAATCATCGATTTGCAGCAGTGATTTTTCAAGGACAAACCTGGGCGGCAGGATTCCCTCGTTCAAACGCGCCTGCTGGCTTTCCTGCAAACCGGAGAGTTTCCACCGTACCAATTGCAGCCTTTGAAGATATCGCCTGAGGCTGAACCTTCCCCTGATCTTGTGCTCGGTGCAAAGGAAGTTGATCAGGTCAATCTGGACTCCAAAAACATGATTAATTGGGTAAGGTCCCATAAACACAGGGTTTGCCATCCAATGATATTCAAAGCGATGACCGCGCAGGTTTTGTTCGTAGTACCAGCACATGAGGTCATAGGTGAGTTTCTTCTCCCCTGACAATTTTTCCGGATCGTATCTCTGGATAAGCGCTAAACCTTCCCGGTCCAGTTTCCGTAATTGCTTCATATAGCGTGGAGATGAATCCGTCAGACTGCCGCTGTGAAAATCCAAAAGGGAATTATCGATCAGCCCCATACCCGTCAATAACTCGGGGTCGTTTAACAGGAGATGAAGCCCCAACCGTTCCACGGCCA
>DPKV01000033.1 GCA_003542325.1 Anaerolineaceae bacterium | reverse complement strand
GGCGGCGAGGGCAGCGCCCGCGCCGAACACCACATCGCCTCAGCCGAATTCGCCGGGGAGGTGCTGACCCAAAAAGGCTGGCCTGAGGATCGAATCAGGGCTGTCCAGCACTGCATCAGGGGGCATCGCTTCCGCGGAAAGGAAGATAAACCGGAAACGCTGGAGGCCCAGGTGCTGTTTGACGCTGATAAACTGGATGTTCTGGGAGCCGTCGGCGCGGCCCGAACGATTGCTTATGCCGCTTTGGATGGGCAGCCCGCTTATGCGGAACCTTCAGATCAATTTCTTCGGACAGGGAAAGAAGAACCCGGCGAACCGCACTCTTCTTATCACGAATTCGTATTCAAACTTCAAAATGTCAAGGGACGGATGTTCACACCCTCAGGAAAAGCGCTGGCGGAAGCACGACATGCCTACCTGATCGAGTTTTATGAACAACTTCAGGCAGAATCCCGGGGTGAACGATAGGCCCTGACAGGTAAGGCAAACCGGTTGATTACGAACAAAAAGAAACGGTTTCAATTGTATAATAGAAATCGGGAAGAACTCTTTTGTGACTGAAAACGGGTCAGTTTCCTATCCTACCTTTGGAAAACTATGAAAATTTGTTTCGTACATGACTGGTTAACAACATTTGGCGGCGCAGAGCAGGTCCTGAAAACCCTCCTGGAAATCTGGCCTCAAACCCCTGTATATACCCTGGTATACGATGAAAAAGGGAACTGCCGGGATATCATCCACTCCACTGAAGTGACCGGTTCATTCATCAACAAACTTCCCTTTGCCAAGCGGAAACACAGAGCCTATCTCCCCCTCATGCCGCTGGCCATCGAGCAATTTGACCTCTCAGACTACGACGTGATCATTTCTGACAGTCACGCCGTCGCCAAAGGCGTTCTCACAGGACCCGACCAGCTTCACATCAACTACACCTTCACACCCATCCGCTATGCCTGGGATATGCATCATGCCTATATACAGCAAGCGAACCTGGACAAAGGTTTGAAGGGTTTTCTGGCAAAAACACTGCTGCACTACATCCGAATGTGGGACCTGCGAACCGTCCCAAGTGTCGATCATTTTGTTGCCATATCAAACTTCATCGCCCGCCGTGTTTGGAAATTTTACAAAAGAGAAGCGAACGTTATTTATCCCCCGGTCGACACAGATCGTCTGACCCTCCAAACTAAAAAAAGCAATTATTACCTGGCGCTTTCTCGTCTAGTCCCTTATAAAAAGACCGACCTTATCGTGCAGGCCTTCACCCAAATGCCGGACAGGAAACTTGTGGTTATTGGTGATGGCCCCCAGATGAAAGACCTCAAGAAAATTGCTTCCGACAATATTGAACTATTGGGTTTCCAGCCCAATTCGGTAGTGGAAGACCATCTCAAACACGCCAAAGCTTTGATCTATGCCGCTGAAGAGGATTTCGGGATCGTCCCGGTTGAAGCGCAAGCCTGCGGGACGCCCGTCATCGCTTTTGGTAAAGGCGGCGCGCTGGAGACCATCGTCCCTAGGGAAACGGGATTCTTCTTCAACCGGCAGGAACCGGACGCACTCATCCAGGCTGTCAGGGATTTCGAATCCCACCCTGTTTTGGCCCCGGAGAAGATCCGCCTGAACGCTGAACGCTTCAGTAAAAACCGGTTTAAGGCGGAAATGCAGTCTTTTGTTGAGAATGCTTATGATCAATTTTTTGAGTTCAGAGATCAGACCGGATGAGTTAACCTTCCCGGCCCGAAAAAAGCTCCCACCCCCTTTTTCTCACTAACTTCAAGGGATTACGCAAAGTTATGGATCAACCTCAGAAGTCACCCATTAGAAAAGCCTTTTACGAAAACCGTAGCAAGGTCGTTAACCTGGTATTGGTCATCCAGGATATGGTGACCATTAGTTTGGCTGTCCTCATTTCTGCGTTGATCCGTCAATTGCTGGTTCCCATCCTGGACGGGGAAGTCAATTGGCATCTGATCATTAACGCCATGCTTTTCTATGTGCTTTTCACCATCCTGGTAGCCTGGTGGTCCGGGCTTTATCCCGGGTTCGGTCTGGCTGCGGTGCGCGAGATGCAAAAAATCCTTTACGTGGTTTCACTGTCATCCATTTTTCTCGGCGTCGTCCTTTTCCTGCAACAGCTTGCTCTGGCTTATTCCCGATCCATCTTCATCTTCACCTGGTTCTTCTCAGCATTATTTATGCTCCTGGGTCGATTTGCCCTTCGCAATCTGCTCTCCCGAAAGAGCTGGTGGGGGATTCCAATGGTCCTGATCGGTTCTGAAGATTCTGTTACCCCAATCATTGAGAAACTGCTGAGCAACCGCCGTCTGGGATTTCGCCCTGTATTTTATTTTGACCCCCATATACCGGCTGATAAGCCGATTCTCAACGTTCAGCCCATCGCATCAAAGGATGAGCTTTTCAGCCTGGCATCAGAAGCTGGAATCCAGTATGTCATGTTCTCCGATTCAGCTGGGAACGACGAACTCATGCAGGAATTTCGATGGATCCGCGACATCTTTCCAAACATTATGATGGTCCTCAACGCTTCTCCGTTTGGGTCTTTATGGGTCCAAACCATCGACCTGCACGGTACGCTGGTGATAGAGACGAATTATCACCTGCTGAATAAACGCGAGAGGAGCATCAAACGGATCCTGGATATGGTGCTGACCTTTCTGCTCCTTTTGGTGAGCACCCCCATCTTCCTGATCCTCGCGCTCATCATCAGGCTGGACTCAAAAGGCCCCATCCTGTATACCCAAAAACGCCTCGGCAAAGACGGCGTGACCTTTGACACCTATAAGTTCCGGACGATGTTCCTCAATGCTGAAGAAAAGTTGTTCGATTTACTGGCCTCGGACCCGGAAGCCGCCAAAGAATATACGAAATACCATAAGCTCGCCAACGATCCTCGTGTGACGCGGGTGGGGCGGATTTTGCGCCGCTACAGCCTGGACGAGTTACCCCAACTCATCAATGTGGTCAAAGGGGATATGAACCTGATCGCCCCGCGCAGTTACCTGCCGCGTGAACTTGATGCCATCGGCGATTATGCCAGCATCATTCTGAAGGTCAAACCCGGGATAACCGGTTGGTGGCAGGTCATGGGGCGCAATGCAACCTCATTTCAAGAGCGCCTCCAACTGGACGCCTACTACATCAGTAACTGGTCCGTCTGGCTGGATATATATATCGTCATCAAGACCGTCTGGGTGCTGATCAGCGGACAGGGATTATAGATCCGTTATTGTGAGTAGTATTTACCGCAGCATGCATTACGCGTCCGCTAACGTGGACTAAATTCTCGGGGAATATGAGGTAAAATTCTCGCTGGATTACGATTGAACGTTCTCCAGTGCATGAAGGATTGATTTATGGAATTCAACTCGTTATGTATCATCGGTGTCGGCTATATCGGATTACCCACCGCCAGCCTCTTTGCCAGCAAAGGCCTCCAGGTCACGGGGATGGATATCAATGCGGAGATCATTGATGGACTGAAAGCCGGCCATTTGCATATCTTCGAGCCCGGTCTTGGCGACCTGTTCCAAAACGCACTGCAAAGCGGTCANNATGAAGATAAAAAGGCCGACCTGCGGGCAGTGGTTTCCGCTGCCGAATCCATCGTACCGCACCTTCAGCCCGGCAACCTGGTCATCCTTGAATCCACCTCGCCACCCCTGACGACGATGGATATCGTCGCACCCATTCTGGAAAAATCCGGGCTGAAGGCCGGCGTCGACTTCCTTCTTGCCTATTCTCCCGAACGGGTCCTGCCGGGGAAGATATTGCAGGAGCTGGTTGCGAACGCGCGGGTGATTGGTGGTGTGGACCGTACTTCTGCTGAAGCCGGCCGGGATCTCTACCGTACATTTGTCGAAGGTGAAATCATCCTGACCGACGCTACCACCGCGGAAATGGTCAAGCTGATGGAGAACACGTCGCGGGATATCAACATCGCCATCGCCAACGAATTCGCCCGCCTGGCCGAAAAATTCGATGTGGATATCTGGGAGGCGATCGGCATTGCCAACCTGCACCCCCGGGTCCAGATCCTGAAGCCGGGTGTGGGCGTGGGCGGCCATTGCATCAGCGTGGACCCCTGGTTCCTGGTGGAAGCCGCACCGGAAACAGCCAGGCTGATCCACATGGCACGCATGGTCAACGATGGACAGCCTGCCTTCGTAGCCGGCCTGATCGAGTCCGCAGTTGATGGGCTGCAAGGGAAACAAATCGCCTTCCTGGGTCTGGCCTTCAAACCCAATGTCGATGACCTGCGGGAAAGCCCTGCAGTGGAACTATTGCATTTCCTGCAGGACCATGGTGCAACCGTCCTGGCCTACGAACCTTTCCGTCAACATGCAGGGTTGCNNCGCTGCGTTGGAAAACGCAGACCTGGTCGTTCTGGCAGTAGCGCATGACGAATTCAAGAATCTTGATCCCGACCAGGTGCGGGAGAAGACTCCGGCACTGAGGGTCTTTGATGGCGTGAATGCCTGGGAAAAATCTGCCTGGGAGAAAGCCGGATTTAAGTTCACAGGCTTGGCGCGGAAGTATTAGCCATTGA
>DPKV01000097.1:24248-31768 GCA_003542325.1 Anaerolineaceae bacterium | reverse complement strand
CGGGCAGCAGTTCGGAGACGTCCGGTCCGACCATCTGGGCGCCGAGGATTTCGCCGTACTTCTTGTCGGTGACGACCTGCACGAAGCCCTGGTAGTCATCCAACCCGAGGGCCTTGCCGTTGGCCTGGAAGGGGAAATTACCGACTTCCACGTCATAGCCCAGTTCTTTGGCTTTGGCTTCGGTATAACCGAAGGAAGCAGCCTGGGGATGGCAGTAGGTGGCCCGGGGCATCATGTCGTAATCCAGCTTGACGGTTTCCGCACCGGCGATGCTTTCCGCGGCGACAACGCCCATCGCCTGCGCCACATGCGCCAGGAGCAGCTTGCCGGTCACGTCGCCGATAGCCCAGATGCCCGGGACGCTGGTTGCCATCCGGTCGTCAATGTCGATGTGGCCGCGGTCGGTCAGCCTGACGCCGACCTCTTCCAGCCCCAATCCGGCGATGTTCGGCTTGAAGCCGATCGCCACCAGGGTCAGATCTGCTTCCATGACCTTTTCTTCTTCACCTGTCAGGACGGTGACCTTGGTGCCGGTTTTGGTCGCTTCCACTTTTTGCACCTTGGAGCCGGTCATGATGTGGATGCCGCGCTTCTTATAGGCTTTCTCGATCTCCTTGCCGACGGCCTCATCTTCCAGCGGCAGGAGGTGATCCAGCATTTCCACGATGGTCACATCCACGCCGTAGGAACTCCAGATGGTGGCGAATTCGACGCCGATCGCGCCGCCGCCGATGATCACGGCTGAGCCGGGGAGGCTGTCCCGCAGGATGGCGGCTTCATAATCCACGACCTTCTTGCCGTCCAGTTCCACACCGGGGATCACAAAGGGATGCGAGCCGGTAGCGATGATGATATCTTTGGCTTTCAGGGTTTCAACTTCACCCTCTTCAGGGGTCACTTCCACGGTGTCTTTGGCGGTCAGTTTGGCTGCGCCCATGTGGACGTCAATGTTGTTCTTCTTCATCAGGAAACCGACGCCGCGCACCAGCCGGTCGGAAACCTTGCGGCTGCGCTTGAAGGCTACGCTGTAATCGAGTTCAAGGTTATCGAAGCTGAAACCGAAATCCTTGCCGCGTTCCCGCAGTGTGTGGGCAACTTCAGCATTTTTCAGCAGGGCTTTGGAGGGGATGCACCCGATATTCAGGCAGACCCCACCCAGGAACCGTTTTTCAACGATGGCGGTTTTCTTGCCCAGTTGGGCGCTGCGAATCGCCGCCACGTACCCGCCGGGGCCGGCGCCGATGACAATAACATCATATTCTTTCATTAATGCTCTCACTTTCTTCGTGTTTTCATTGTGATGCAAAAAACCACGGATAAGTCACATTTATTTATGGGGTTCATTATACCGAATGTTACCTTTCCTGCGGTATTTTCAGGTCGGAGACCAGGTTTCCAGGGCCTGGACAACCGCTGCCAGGAACGTGTCCGCAGCAGCCCCATCCAAAATACGATGGTCGAAGGTATAGCTGAGGTAGACCATGGACCGGATAGCGATGGCATCGTTGATCACCACCGGACGTTTTTGGATCATGCCCGTCCCCAGGATGCCGCTTTGCGGCTGGTTGATGACAGGTGTGGCAAACAGCGATCCCTTGGTGCCGTGGTTGGTCAGGGTGAAGGTGCCGCCCTGGACTTCATCCGGCTGTAAAGACCCCTTTCTCGCCCGGTCCGCAAGGTCGTTCACCTGCCGGGCCAGGCCGATCAGCGAAAGTTCGTCGGCATGGTGAATGATGGGGACGATCAGTCCACCCTCCGGCTGGGCGACCGCCATGCCCAGGTTGATCCGGGCGTGGATGCGGATGCCGTCGTCCGTCCAGGACGAGTTTGCCAGGGGGACGGCCTTCAACCCGGCTACGATCGCGCTCAGGAAGTAGGGGGTATAGGTCAGATGTACGCCGCGCTGCTCCGCCTCAGCCTGGTGGGCTTTGCGATGGGTGATGATGACGCTCAGATCCGCCTCCATCACGGTTGTGACGTGGGGGGCGGTGTGCTTGCTCATGACCATATGCTCCGCAATCCGCCGGCGCATGGGTGAGAGGGGAAGAGTCTCGCCAGGCATGGCTGCCTGCGTTGTGGGCTTATCCGGTTGTATTTCTCCTTTCTGTGCGAAGACCAGTTCGGTTGGCCGGAACAGGTCGCCATCCGCCGGGGTCTCCCAGATCGGNNGACCTGACCGAGATCAACCTTATTTTCCTGGGCCAGGCGGGCGACCACGGGGGAAATATAACCGAGGTCCGCATTCCGGCCTGCCGGCTGGGCTGTACCTGTTACCGGTGTGTTCGGTTTGGTCTCGTGCTCGGATTGTTTTTGAGGTAAGCTGCCCGCTTCCGGCAGGGATTCACCGGGTTCGCCGATCCAGGCCAGGAGGGTGTGGGCGGCGACGGTTTCGCCCTCGGGAACCAGGATTTTCAGGATTGTCCCGCCGGCGGGGCTGGGCACTTCCGTGGATACTTTATCCGTATCCACTTCAAGCAGCGGTTCAAACTCACTGACCGATTCGCCTTCCTGCTTGAGCCAGGCGGTGACCGTGCCTTCTACAACGGATTCGCCCAGTTTGGGCATGATAACTTGGGTTGCCATAAAAACTCCTTAAATTCCTTCCGTTTAGAAAGCTGCCAGGTCACGGATGGCTTTGGCGATCTTGTCCGGGTTCACCATGAACCAATCCTGCATGGGAGTGCTGAACGGTACGGCGGGTACATCCGGCCCGGCCAGACGCCGCACCGGCGCATCCAGGTCTTTGAAGCCCCATTCGGCGATCGTGGCAGCCACTTCCGCGCCGTATCCGCCCGTCAGGTTGTCTTCGTGGACGATCAGGGCTTTGCTGGTCTTGTGGACCGATTCCAGGATGGTCTCCCGGTCCACCGGGTAAAGTGTCCGCAGGTCCACCACTTCCACATCAATGCCTTCTTTGGCGACCGTCTCCGCGGCCTGGAGGACATAGTGATGCATCATGCCGTAAGCGAAAACACTCAGGTCTTTGCCTTCACGGCTGACTTTTGCAGGCCCGATCGGTACGATGTAGTCTTCGTTATCCGGCACTTCGCCTTTGATCAGGCGGTAGCCTTTCTTGGGCTCAAAGAACATCACAGGGTTGGGGTCACGGATGGCGGATTTGAGCAGTCCTTTGGCATCATAGGGATTGGAGGGGATGACCACTTTCAGTCCGGGAACGTGGGTGAAGAAAGCTTCCACGCTTTGGGAATGGTACAACCCACCGCTGATCCCGCCGCCATAAGGGGCGCGGATGACCATCGGTACGGTCCATTCGCCGTTTGAGCGGTAGGTCATTTTGGCCGCTTCCGAGATGATCTGGTTAAAAGCCGGGAAGATGAAGTCAGCAAACTGGATCTCACAGATGGGGTGTTTGCCATACAGCGCTGCACCGATCCCAACGCCCACGATGGTCAATTCCGCCAGGGGCGAATCCACCACGCGCTCCGGGCCGTATTTTTCGAACAGGCCGACGGTGGCCCGAAAAACGCCGCCGCGCACTCCGACATCTTCGCCGATCACGAAAGCGTTTTTGTCCCGTGCCAGTTCTTCATCCATGGCCTGGCGGATGGCTTCGATTAAGGTGATCTCAGACATGTTGCACCTCCTCGGCGTAAACCGGGTTGGCAGCGTCCTCACCTCTGGGGTAAGGCGCTTCGGTGGCGATTCGAACCGATTCGTCCACTTCGGCTCTGGCTTTCTCTTCCAGCTTTTCATATTCCGCTTCGGTCAACAATCCCTCCACGATCAATTGGTTTTTTGCCAGGAGGATGGGGTCCTTCTTCTTGTGAGCTTCCACTTCTTCGCGGCTGCGGTAGGAACGGTCATCGTCGTCGGAGGAATGGGGGGTCAGCCGGTACATCTTGGCTTCGATGACCGTGGCCCCTGCGCCCTTGCGGGCTCTTTCCACCGCTTCCAGAACGGCTTCATACACCTCGAAAACCTGTGTGCCATCGACCTGAATCCCAGGGAGCCCCAGGCCACAGGCCTTGTCTGCGGAACTTTTGACCGCCATTTGTTTTTCCTGCGGGACTGAGATGGCATACTCATTGTTCTCGACCAGGAAGATCACCGGCAGCGAATGAACCGCCGCGAAATTGACTGCTTCGTACCATTCACCCTGGGATGTGGAACCTTCGCCGATGGTAGTCAGCACCACTTCGTCTTTCCTGTCCATCCTGATCCCAAGGGCGATGCCGGAAGCATGGGGCGATTGGGTCGCGACCGGGGCGGAGTGGCTGACGACCCGGGCGCGGCGCAGACCGAAATGACTCGGCATCTGACGTGCGCCGGAAGAAGGTTCGCCGACCTTGCCCATTAAACTGATGACGAATTCTGTCGGGGTCATGCCCATGGCGAGCAGCATGGCCAGGTCACGATAATAAGGGACCAGCCAGTCCTTGCCCTGCGTGAGGGCATAAACTGCGCCGATCTGCGCCGCTTCCTGACCGATCCCGGAAATGTGAAATGCAATTTTGCCCTGGCGGTGCAGCACCCAGGCGCGTTCATCCAGGCGCCGGGAGAGGAGCATCATCCAGAACATCTCCTTCTTTTTTTCTGTGGAGAGCGTCATAGACTTATCCTTCCGAAGACAATATGACAAATAAGCTAATATTAGTATTATTATACTAATAATTTGATGTCTGGGGAAGTCAAACGGTTACGTTCTGCGGGGATGTCCCTTTTTAATTTATCGGAAGATAAAAGCCTGTATAATAATCGCACTCCGGCTTGGTTGAATTGTGTGATTTTATATGCATCAGCAGAATAGACTTCCTAATCCAGAAGAAGTAAACCGTCTCATGGCGAAAGCCAGTGCGACCGCGTTTCTCCTTTTAGAAAAGGAAACAATCCGGATAACTCTAGGCGATCTTTCTCAATCCGGGTTCGATACGATGGCAGCCGCCATGCAGCGATACTGGTCAGGCCTTATCCCACAGGGCATCAACCGCACCGTTGGTCTCTCGCTTGACCAGAAATTTGTTTTTCTCTTTGCCAAATTTTTACCCGATTTCAAAACAATGCTGGGTCTGGTTTTTCCCTTGCATACCCCGTTGATCCGCATCCGGCAGGATATGACCCATCTTATGCGGCTGTTCCTTGACCAGCCCGGTCTGGATAGCGATCCGGATCGGGGGTTGGAACAATCCTTGCAATCACTGGATATAATCGGCCCAATGCCCGATCCTGAGCTCCATCAACTGCCCGGAATTTGGGAATTGGAAATAACGGAATTGCCAGAGGAAGCACCTGTGAAAGCGGACAACCTTTCAGCTCACCAAGAAAATAAACCCATCCCGCCAAAACCTGAACCATGGCTGGAAACGACGGACGCGCCCTGGCAGGCAGCGGAAACCGTGCCGGAGTCAATACCGCATACTTCGGATTGGCATCCGCTGAATGAAGAGAAGCCTCAGGACGAGGACCTGGTGAGCATTCTTCAGGGGAAGTACCAAACACAGGAGAATCGTCCAACCAGTAGTGTCGGTTATGCGTCGCCAGTTGAAGAAGCTCAACCCGCTCAAACAGGCAAAACGACGCTATTGGAAGATACCCAGCCCTGTCATCTGCATCTGGTCCGGGGAGATGAGAAAATTCAGGCAGTTTCGGATGTCACGTTCTATCTGGTCCCGGCTTCCACAAGCCATTTCCTGATCGGGGAACTTTCCGTTTGGCTCAAGCGGTGGATGCCGGCACTTTGTGAGACTTACGGCTGGCAACTTGAATATCTATCCGTTCGCCCGGATTACATCAAGTGGACTTTGGTGGACTTCCCGGAAGCCCTTATTCGGAAGATGCTGCAAGTCGTCCGACAGCAGACATCAGGCCGAATCTTCCGCGTGTTTCCCAACCTGAAAGCGGATAACGCCAGCGGTGATTTCTGGGCACCCGGATACCTGGTAGACACCCAGGATCGGGAATTCACTACCCAGGCGTTAATGATCCATCTCGCAGCCAACCGGTTAACGGCATAATCCTCTCTCAGTGAGATAAAAATTTAATGAAAATGTAATATTTGCCCAGGGCAATCGCAAAGTACACCCAGGAGATTTCTGTATGTCATAGTCAATAAGCAACCTCATCCCCTGCCCTTCCCCTCACCGAGGGAAGGGCGCCCGAAAGGCGGGAAGGGGTGATTTTTGGATAGTAAAGAATCTAAAAAGTTGAAACTAATGACTTTGCGATTGCCTGAATATTTGCCTACTTGTCATTTGGTTTGTAATATGATATGATAACTTCGTCAAACGTCTGGGTGCCCCCCTCACCCAGGCGTTTGGCTTTTAACAGACTGAAATTCGCCTTTTGGGGATATAAAGTAGATATAAAGTAGTTGCATTATCCGGACAAAAGAACGATAAAATAGAGGGGTTGTTAACACGCTGTTCAGAATGGCCGAGTGAGGTTTGACTGTGTTCAGGTTTGTTCAATGCACCAACCCGGAGTGTGGGCTGCGTTTTCCGTTGGACCCGGAGGTCCATCACGGCGCATTCTGCCCGCGTTGCGGCGCGCACCTGGATCAAAACGCTGAAATCCAAGGGGACCTGGATTGCCCATCCCTGGAAATGCGTCCGGTGCGGCAGCTTTCCGGTTTGCTGGATAATATCCGCAGCGTATATAACGTGGGCGCCATTTTTCGTACAGCCGATGGGGTTGGGCTGAAGCATTTGTTTCTTTGCGGCCTGACGCCCACCCCGGCGGATAACACGGCTGTAAGCAAGACCGCTCTGGGCGCTGAATTGGCTTTACCCTGGAGTCAGCACCTCAATTCGCTGACCCTGGCTGTGAGATTAAGAGAGGAAGGTTATTCACTGATCGGCCTGGAGTGCACGTCAAAGGCCATCCCGATCTATCGGTTCAGGGGTGAACCGCCGGATGACCGCCCCATGGTACTGATCGTGGGGAACGAGCGCGCCGGGGTGGATCCCGGTTTGCTGGACCAGTGCGAGGTTGTCTTCGCGCTGCCCATGATGGGTGAAAAAGAATCGTTGAATGTGGCGGTTGCCTTTGGCGTGGCCGCTTACTGGTTGGCTTATAATTGAGCCCGGAATGATCGTTTTTCCGGTTATCTGAGAATGTTTGGATGCAAACATGATTGAAACAAAAGGACTTACAAAAGTTTTTGAGATAAAGAAAGGTGCGGACATCACCGCCGTTCAGGACCTGACATTGTCTGTACCCGAAGGGGAGGTTTTTGGTTTCCTGGGCCCGAACGGCGCAGGGAAGACCACCACCGTCCGGATGCTGACCAGCCTCATCGGTCCGACCTCCGGTCAGGCCTGGGTCAATGGCTTTCAGGTGGGTGTGAATGACCAGAACATCCGCCGTTCGGTGGGGATCCTGACCGAAAATCCGGGCCTGTACGAGCGCTTGAGCGCCAGCATGAACCTGGAAATTTACGCCAATTTATACGATGTGGATGATGTGACCGGCCAGGTCGAAAAATATTTGCAAATGCTGGGGCTATGGTCACGGCGGGATGACCCTGCGGGGAGTTTTTCCAAGGGCATGCGTCAAAAGCTGGC
>DPKV01000097.1:13879-24156 GCA_003542325.1 Anaerolineaceae bacterium | reverse complement strand
AAATCCCATCTGATAGAAGTCGATACCCCGGAGAACCTCCGGGAAAAGCTTTACGGACGGAATGTCGTTTTTCATCTGCGCGAATTGAACCCGGTTTGGGTGGAAGGGGTCAAATCGCTGTCAGGCGTCAAGGACGTCCAGGCGATTGAACAAAAGCTGCTTGTCGGGATGGACGAACCGGAGAGTGTGAATCCCCGGATCATTCGCTGGCTCGTGGCAGCCGGTGCCGACCTCCTGTTTGTCGGCGAATTACGCCATTCCCTGGAGGAGATTTACATTCAGACCATCCAGGAGACAGGTGAAACGGAGGTGGCGGCATGAAGCACATCAAGACGATCATCAAGAAAGAATGGGCTGAGGTTTTCAAGAACCGGATGGTCCTGTTCACCATAGTCTTTATACCCCTGATCTTCACAATTCTGCCGCTGGTGATGTTGTATTTCACCGGGCAGGGCGGGATGGGCGATCTGAGCTCGGTGGATACGGCCGATGTCCCCATTGAGTTCCTGTCACAATGCAGCCCGGACATGACTGGTCTGGAATGCATGCAAATCTACGTCATCAATGAATTCCTGCTCCTGTTCATGATGATCCCTGTGATCATCCCGGTGACCATTGCGGCTTACAGCATCGTGGGAGAAAAAGCGACCCACAGTCTGGAACCTCTGCTGGCAACCCCCATTACCACTTTTGAACTGCTGGCCGGTAAAAGCCTGGCCGCGGCCATACCGGCGATCTTTACCGGCTGGTTGTCATTTGGCCTGTTCGTGGGTGCGTTGCCTTTGATCGGGGTCAGTCCGCTGGTCTTTCAGTATATTATCGGGCCGACCTGGCTGCTGGCAATTCTGATTGCAGGCCCATTGATGGCGATTGCCTCGGTTAATTTTGCTATCTTTGTGTCTTCCCGGGTCAATGACCCCCGCGTGGCGGAACAGATCTCAGGACTGCTGGTCCTGCCGGTCATTGCACTGGTCTTCGCCCAGCTCGCAGGCATGATCGTCATCAATATTATGGTGATGTTGAGCTTCATCGGCGGCATGATCTTGTTGGATATTGGGATGATCTATTTGGGCACTTCCATCTTCCAACGAGAGAAGATCCTGACCCGATGGAAATAAAGGAAAAATGAAAAGGAAAACACTTTTTGGTTTATTGATATTGGCTGCTATGCTGGTTGGGCAGCATGGTATTGTTCTTGCCCAGGAGGATTCTTACAGCGTTCACATGAGCCGGGATTTTGGCTATGGCGGCGGCGTGAATATCCGCGGCACCGTTACTATCAGCCTGCGGGGTGATGAATCTTGCGTAGCGCATGTCCGGTTTGTGATCAATGGGGAGGCAATCGCAGAAGTTGACTCGGCTCCTTTCCTTTTTCAATTCCATACGGATGATTACGGCTTCGGTTATCATGTCCTGTGGGCTGAAGTTGAGTTGTTGGATGGAACAACGCTAACGACGCCGGCAATCCAATATAATTTTGTCAGTCCCGAAGAGGAACGCGAACAAGTGGGCGGCGTGATAGGCACTATCCTCGGCGGTGTTCTGGTGACTCTGTTGATTGTCGGGCTGATCCAGGGAGCATTCCTGAAAGGCTCGCACAAAAGACCTCACCAACCCGGTGACCCCCGTAATTACGGCATGCTGGGCGGGACGATTTGCCCCAAATGCGGGAGGCCTTTCCCGCGGCATCTCTTCGGCATGAAACTGGTGGTTGGCCGGCTCGATCGCTGCGATAACTGTGGGAAGTGGGTGATGACGACCCGGGCAACCCCAGCCGCATTGCAGATGGCGGAAGAAGCTGAAAAAGCTGATCTGGGTGCGGATGAAGCTGTCACGGCGGTCAAAGCTGATAAAAGCACCTTGCTGGATGATACGCGCTATATGGATGATCTCTAGCGTCATCCTGAGCACTGCTTTTCAGGCCACCGTTTTCGTCGCACGGTGGCCTTCTTTATTGTCCGATCATGCCCGGCGTGGTAGAATCCGAGTGCAATCATTTTTGGAGGTGTTATGGAACAACAGATCGCAACGTTCAATGTTAAAAAGGGGTTGGCGCAAATGTTGAAAGGCGGCGTGATCATGGATGTGGTCACCGCCGATCATGCCAAAATCGCCGAAGATGCGGGCGCAGTGGCCGTCATGGCACTGGAACGCGTTCCGGCGGATATTCGTGCCGATGGCGGCGTCGCCCGGATGAGTGACCCTGAATTGATCATGAAGATCATGGAGTCTGTCTCGATCCCTGTCATGGCAAAATGCCGGATTGGACACTTTGTGGAGGCCCAAATCCTTGAATCCCTTGGTGTGGATTACATTGATGAATCGGAAGTGCTGACCCCCGCCGATGAGGCCAATCATATTTTCAAACACGATTTCAAGGTGCCGTTTGTTTGCGGCTGCCGCAACCTGGGTGAAGCCCTGCGCCGGATCGGTGAAGGGGCGGCAATGATCCGCACCAAGGGCGAAGCCGGGACGGGTGATGTGGTTGAAGCCGTGCGCCATGCCCGGACTGTCCTGGGTGAGATTCGCAAACTTCAGACCTTGCCGGAAGAAGAACTGATGGCCTTCTCGAAAGAGATCGGTGCGCCTTATGAGCTGGTCAAGGAGACTCGTGATCTGGGCCGTATGCCGGTTGTGAATTTTGCAGCCGGTGGGATTGCCACACCGGCTGATGCTGCATTGATGATGCAGTTAGGTGTGGACGGTGTATTTGTCGGTTCGGGTATTTTCAAGTCCGGCGATCCTGCCAAACGCGCCAATGCGATCGTCAAAGCCACCACGCATTACAATGACCCCGCCATTTTGGCGGAAGTCAGCCGCAACCTCGGTGAGCCGATGGTTGGCCGCCAGATTTCCAGCATTCCCGATGGGGACCTGATCGCCACACGCGGTTGGTAAATTCCGAGATGGAGATTGGCGTTCTCGCCCTCCAGGGCGATTTCATTGAGCATATCACCATACTTGAATCCCTGGGTGTCACTGCCCGGTTGGTGAAACTCCCCCGGCACCTGGAAGGGTTGAATGGGTTAATTATTCCCGGTGGGGAATCGACCACGATTGGCAAGCTGGCAACGGCTTATCATTTGATGGCTCCCTTGCGGGAGTTTGGGAAGACCCAAGCCATTTGGGGAACCTGTGCCGGCGCAATTCTCCTTTCAAAGGACGCCCAGCGTGACCAGCCGCTTTTGGAGTTGATGGATATCCGGGTCGAGCGGAACGCCTTTGGCCGACAGGTTGCGAGTTTTGAAACAGATTTACAAGCGCCATTCCTAAAGGATGGCGATGAACGCCTGTATCATGCCGTCTTTATCCGTGCGCCACTGATCAAATCCGTCAATGGTGGTGCGGAGACTCTACTGGCCTTGCCGGATGGCCGGATCGTCGCGGCTCAACAGGGACGCCTGCTGGCGACATCTTTCCATCCCGAATTGACCGGTGATACCCGCTTTCACCAATATTTCTTGGAGCTGGCGAAATAACTGTCCGATCGATCCTCTGTCATGATTGGCCCTATGTGTTTCGTCATCGAGGCCAATTTCAAAGCCTGGATACCATCCGGGCTTTGACGTGCGGCGCACCGTTTTCCTGGTCAAATATTATTTCCTCCATCCGGCCGGCTGATTTATCTTATATGGGTATTTATGAAAACCAGGATGGTGAGCGCTCCGCTGTTGGGCATATCACCAAATCCCCGAAACTGAGCACAGCCCAAATCAATTTTCTGCTTGTTCCTCCCAATTCCCGCCAGGAAGACCTGGTATTTCTGATGGAAGCGCTGGTTAAAGAGGCAGGGGCCTGGGGTGCAAAACAAATCATGGCTGAGATTTCACCGGAAGCGGCTTATTTTCCCGAATTTCGCAGGGCCGGTTTTGTCGTTTTTTCCAAACAACGTATTTACAGATTTGCCCCTCCCTATACTTTTCAGAGTGGTGTGAATGTTCATTGGCAGACGTGGACCAGCGACGATATTCCGGCTGTCCGGACTCTCCATCAGACATTGGTTCCACCGTTGATCCAGCCCATTGAGCCATTAACCCGCCTGGAATCTCTGGGACTGGTTTGTTATGACGAAAAAGGAGAGTTGCAGGCATTTGCTGACCTGGTCTATGGGCCGGTAGGCGTTTGGGTGCTACCCTTTGTGCATCCGCAGTCCCCGTTGGAACCCACAGGCATGTTGCAGCAGTTGGTTTTAGACCTGCCTGACTTGAATGGCCGGCCTGTGTATCTTGTTTCCCGATCGTACCAGCCCTGGATTGACAGTGCGCTGGAGTCCTCACCTGCGGAACAAGGATCGGAGCAGGCTCTGCTCGTCCGGTATATTGCCCTCCGGCAGCGGGTTACCGCCGGGTTGACTTTCAGTCAGCTTGAAAACGGCAATGCGGAACCGACCTATCCTGTCACGTCTATCACAGGCAATAAAGGCTCAGGCTGAAACTCGGCTTAGAGGGGGATTACTGGGAAGTTCCCTGAAGAAGACCTGTCTGTCGCCGGGTAAATGAGAAAATTTTCATTCCCTCACGAAAATAAAAATCAAAACCCATTAATCCTGATAGCAGGTAAAATTACGAAATACGGATAAAATAATGGCAGCGTCATGAGTTAATTGGATGCTGTCTTTACGTATGACAGGAAGTTAGACCATTGAAACAATATATGTTGGAACATCAAAAAATCACCGATGACCTTGATTTGTTGCTCAATGTCCTCCCCCCACACATTTCTGAAAGAGTGCAGGAATTGGACGACAGCGAAAATTTACTGGAAATCGTTATGGACCTGGGCCGATTACCGACTGCTCGTTTTGTTCAGCAGGAAGCGCTCCTCAGCGAAAAAGAGATCACCTATGAAGATATCAAGGCGATCACCGAGGCGATCAGTGAATTCGACGCGGATAACCGCGCCGGCATTGAACGGACACTGCACCGGATCTCGGCCATCCGTAACCGGCATAATGAGGTGGTAGGGCTGACATGTCGAATTGGCCGGGCTGTTTATGGAACCAGTGATATCATCCAGGACTTGATTGAATCCGGGGCGAGTATCCTGATCATGGGACGGCCCGGAGTCGGCAAGACCACCATCCTGCGCGAAGCCGCCAGGATCCTGGCGGATACGGCACGGGTGATCATCGTCGACACCAGCAATGAGATCGGCGGGGACGGGGATGTGCCGCACCCCGCGATTGGCGCAGCGCGCCGGATGCAGGTTGCAAAACCTTCCCTCCAGCACGAAGTGATGATCGAGGCGGTGGAAAACCACAACCCGGAAGTGATCGTCATCGATGAGATCGGGCGCGAACTGGAAGCCATGGCGGCCCGGACGATCGCCGAACGCGGCGTTCAGTTGATTGGTACAGCACATGGCAACACTCTGGAGAATTTATTGCTCAACCCGACCCTGTCCGATTTGGTCGGCGGGATTGAGTCGGTGACGCTGTCGGATGAAGAAGCCCGGCGGCGCGGTACCCAAAAGACCGTCCTCGAACGCAGGGCGCCACCTACCTTTGATGTCCTGGTTGAAATTCAGGACCGCAATCGGATCGCCGTCCAGCGCGACGTTTCCGCCGCGGTGGATGCGCTGCTGCGAGGGTACCCCCTTCAACCGGAAATCCGTTTCCGGGATGAGGACAATAAGATCCATATCCAGAAGGCCGTTGCGCCTGCGCCGGGGACTGCTGCGCAGGCCCTCAGCCGGAGTTCGAAAGCTGACACCATGCCCTTCAACCGTTCCCCGGGCAGCCAGCGTCAACAGGCTGGCGCCATGCGCGAACTGCCGGAAGAGTTGGCGGAAGCGCCTGCGCAAAAGCCATTGAGCCAGGTGGCGATTTATCCTTATGGCGTTGCCCGCAATCGCCTGCTGGATGCAGCCAAGCAGTTGAACGTCCCGGTAAAAATTGCCCGCAACCTGACTGACGCTTCGGCGTTATTGACCCTGCGCCGATATTATCGGGAACGACAGCAGCCGGTCATTGAAGCGGAACACCACGGGATGCCGATCTATGTATTAAGGTCGAACACCAGCCAGCAAATGGAGCAATTCCTGGTGGATCTTTTCAATCTGACGAGCGTGCCGGGAAGTTTCACCGGTGAAGCGGCAACGGTTGACCAGACCCAGGCCGCCATCCAGGCTGTTTTGAATGGGGAGCGTTGGGTGGATTTGCAGCCAGCTTCGGCGACCATACGCCGCCTCCAGCATGAAATGGCTCGCCAAGCCGAATTGGTGTCGCATTCCTACGGCCAGGAACCGAACCGTCACGTGAGGATATTTAGAGACTGAATATGTTTATCACATTGGAAGGACCTGAAGGCAGCGGGAAAACATCGCAATTACCAGCCCTGGCTGAATTTCTGCGCGGGAAGGGGTATGATGTGTTGGTGACTCGGGAGCCCGGCGGCACCTCCGTAGGTGACCAAATCCGTGAAGTTTTGATGAATATGAAGAATGTCTCGATCGTCCCCCAGACGGAAATTTTACTTTTCCAGGCGGCCCGCGCCCAGCATGTCGCTGAGATCCTTCGCCCGGCGTTGGATGAGGGAAAAATTGTGATCTGTGACCGCTTTGGCGATTCGACCCTGGCTTATCAGGGTTACGGTCACCAAACGGATATTGGAACGTTACAGTACTTGATTCATTTTGCAACGGGGGGTCTGACACCCGACCTGACACTCCTTTTGGATATCCCTGTCAACCAGGGCTTTGAGCGGAAGCTCAAGAATGACTCTGAGTGGAACAGGTTGGACGCTTATGCCAAGGCTTTTCATGAACGGGTCCGGCAGGGTTACCTGGAACTGGCAAGGGAGGAACCTGAACGTTGGCGAATTATTGATGCCTCTGCGGAAAAGGACCGGGTCCAGGAAGAAATGCGTAAGTTTGTTCTGCAAAAAATCGCTGGCTAGTTATTATCTCTCCAACGTATATTGTTTCTTGCACGTTGGAAGTAAAATATCAGTTTATCTGGATTGGAAAGGTTAAAGTATGACAAAAAAGATACTTTTAGTATTATTGACAGGAATGCTGGTTTTATCAGCTTGCAGCCCCGGAACCACCACTTCCACATCTACCGAAGTCATCACAGAAGCGGCAACCGAAACAGCAACCACAACGGAAGAAACCACAGTCGATACTGAGATTACTTCAAGTGTGAACATTGTCCCAGGTGAAAGCATGCCCTGCACAACAATTGAAAATGTGGAAGTACCGGCGGATTATGTGCAATACCAGGTTGTTGTTGAAATGCTTCCGGAAGTCAGCGAAGATGATTGGGTGAAAGGCAACCCGGATGCGCCGGTTACGATTGTGGAGTATGCCGATTTTCAATGCCCGGCCTGCTCGGCTTATTCCTCTTACCTGATCGCCTATCAGGCTTTGTATCCGGACACTTTCAGGATTGTCTTCCGGCATATGCCATTACCTTCCATCCATAACCTGGCTTATATTTCTTCCATGGCAGCGGAAGCTGCCGGTGCCCAGGGAATGTTCTGGGAAATGTATGAAACGCTTTACAAACAGCAATCAGTTTGGTCCTCCTTTGGATCAGAAGAGGAATTTGTGAATTGGGCTTTAAGGCAGGCTGAAGCCCTGGGATTGGACCCCGATCAGTTTGAAGTGGACATGTTGGATGCGGATGCACGGGCGGCTCTGGAAACCCAGACGGATGAGCTGTTAATGATGGGTGTTCACTATACCCCTTTCATCATCATCAATGGGACGATCATGAGTTCATTTGCGGCCATCACGCAATTCATCAGCGTCTATAATTATGACGGCTATGATACCTGCCCGCCATGGGTTGTCTCTCCTGCGAAAACCTATACAGCAAAATTGGACACCACCGTGGGCGATATTTATATTGATCTAAACCTGGCTGCCGCACCCTTGGCAGTGAACAATTTTATCTTCCTGGCGCAGGAAGGCTGGTATGACAATGTCCCATTCCACCGAGTCCTTGAGGGTTTTGTGGCCCAGACCGGTGAATTATCCGGTTTTGGACCCGATTACTCATTTGTGAATGAAACGGATAACGACTTGTCGTATGATGGCCCGGGTATTGTTGGGATGGCGAATGCAGGTACCGACACGAACGGCAGTCAGTTCTTCATTACGCTTGCCGCGGTGACTTCATTAGATGGCAGTTACACGATCTTTGGGCGGGTGCAGGAGGATAGTCTGGCACTTTTGAATGAAATTGCACTTCGCGATCCCGATACAGCCGTTGATTTTGAAGGCGCAACTTACATTTACTCTGTCGAAATCATTGAAAACTAGTTGAAAGAGCGTCACAGGAACAATGCGACAATCCGAACCCGCCGAAAAACAATGGCAGACGATCCTTGCACTTGTACTGAGTGCATTAGGTATTGCGCTGTCCCTGGTTGAGGCTGTCAGCGTTATTGTGATGGGGTTGCTGCCCTCGGGCGCAGGTTCAGCAGACGTTTTATCGACCGTGCCGGTGGGTTACCTGGCATGGTCGTTTATATTATCCGCATTTTTATTGCTGCCGGTCTTCCTGCTCAGCCTTTATCGATTGAGGGGAAAGGCTGCTCCAAAATGGCTGGACACCGGTCGGTCCGGATTGGGTAAAACTGCGCTGCTGGTCATCCTGGCCTGGCCGGTGGTGACAATGCTGGGATGGTGGATCGAGGGATTCCCACAAGTCGCTGGTTACTTGTTAGGTTTAATCAACATCTTTGTGACAGGGCTGCCTGTTCTGTGGATCTATACGATTTCTCAATGGAAATTATCCTCCTTCACCCAGGAACAAAAATGGCAGATTTTTGGTTTCAGTTTCATGGTGATGCCGACTGCCATTATTTTCGCTGAGGTCATCGCTTTAGTTGCGATGACGGTTGTGTTTGGATTGATCTATCTTTATCGCAGCGCCAGCGACCCATCCCTTGTACATGAATTGGAATTTATCATCACCAAGATCAGCCTGGGTGGTGATATGGATACCATCATCATGCTGCTCAAGCCCTACCTGCTGCGTCCCACGGTTATCTTTGTGGGACTGGCTATATTCTCTGGTGTGATCCCGATCATTGAAGAGGTTCTCAAGCCTGCTGCGCTGTGGGCGATGGCGGGAAAGAACCTCACGCCGCGGGATGGGTTTGTTGGCGGGTTGATCTCAGGTGCCGCCTTTGCGTTGATGGAGAACCTGATGTTCTTTACTTCCGTAATGACACCCGATGAATGGTTGGCCGGTGCGCTGACCCGTTCCACAACCGGTGTATTACACATGCTGGGATCCGGCCTGGTCGGCTGGGGTTTGACCAGGGCATGGCAGGAAGGGAAGTGGGGTGTTCTGGGGCGGAACCTGATCCTGGCTATATCTTTTCACGGCGTGTGGAATGCCTCGGCCCTATTTGCCGGCATCGCTCCTTTGTTGATCTTTGGCACGGAAGTTACCATCTGGCAAAATTTATTGTTTTACATTCCGTTAATTCTGATCCTCCTCCTGGCTTGTATCTCGCTGGTGTTGATCAATCGGCGTCTCAGAAAAGGACAAGTCAACGAAAGCGATACACTCATTGTCCTGGAAGAAAAGCCGGGTTTGCATGAATAAGCAACCCAGGTGTTTATTGGGGGTTAAGCCTGTTTGGAGGATTAACCGATGAAAAATACGCCATTGCTGCCTGTTGTACGTTCGCTTGTTAAGATTCTTACCCAATATCATATTGAAAACGGCGAGAACCTGCCTGTGCAAGGCGGTGCTCTGATAACCACCAACCATCTCAGCCGTCTTGATACGCCTTTCCTCCTGGGGATTACGGATCGCAATGATCTGGTGGCAATCGTGGCCAAGAAATATCGTCGAAAACCGTTTTTTAAGTGGATTTTGGAGAAGATTGGCACGATGGTTTGGATGGATCGGGAAAACACTGATTTTGCAGCTATCCGGGATGCTTTGGATTACCTCCGACAGGGGGCCCTGGTTGGGATCGCGCCGGAAGGCACCCGCAGCCAGGAAACGAAGGGGCTGCTTGAAGGCAAACAAGGCGCTGCGGTATTAGCCGCCCGGGCCAATGTACCGATTGTGCCGGTTAGTATCATCGGGTCGGAGAAGGTGAACCGTGCCTGGGCACGGTTACGTCGCCCTCACGTCACGATTCGAGTCGGCAAGCCTTATATTCTTCCGCCGATGGACCGGGATAACCGTCAGGCCTGGTTGACACGATATACGGATGAGATCATGTGCCGGATCGCTGCGTTGTTACCTGAACAATACCGCGGTTTTTATGCTGACCATCCGCGCCTGATGGAATTACTGAGTGACAACG
>DPKV01000097.1:0-13774 GCA_003542325.1 Anaerolineaceae bacterium | reverse complement strand
AAGAGTGTAAGGATTCTAAAAAGCTGAAACAAATAATTTTGCGATTACTCTGAACAGGACAGCCAGCTCCAGGGCCTGGGAAGTCCAAAGTGGTATAATCCAGGCGTGTTACCAGAACTTGATCATGGCGATATTATTCGGATGCGCAAAGCCCATCCCTGTGGGGGGTATGAATGGCGGGTGGTACGGTTGGGGGCGGATATTGGCCTGGAATGTCTAACCTGTGGACGGCGCATTATGCTGGACAGGCGATCCCTGAAGAACAAAATGAAGCAACTTGTCCAAAAAGGTGGCATGGATGACTCCGAAAGCGGATAGAAAACCCCATATCCTTTTTCTTTTCTCCGATACCGGGGGAGGGCATCGCAGTGCAGCCCAGGCGATTATTGAAGCGTTAAATGTTTATTACCCCGATCAGGTAACGACTGAAATGCTGGATTTCTTTGTTGAATATGCCCCACCGCCGTTTGATTCCTCGGTGGACACCTATGCGCCAATGGCACAGGTGCCTGATATTTGGGAATTAGGCTATAAACTCAGCAATGGGAAGTGGCGAGCCAGGATGCTGCAGGATGTCCTGTGGCCTTATGTGCGCAAAGCGGCAGAGCGCCTGGTGAAGGAACATCCCTGTGACCTGTTTCTCTCTGTTCACCCGACCATTAATACACCGGTCTTGCGCGCCCTGGGTGATGACCATGTGCCTTATATTGTGGTGGTCACGGACCTGGTCACGACGCATGCCTGGTGGTATAACACCAGCACGACATTGACCCTTTTTCCAACTGAGGAAGCCCGAAACCGCGGGTTGGGCCTTGGCATGGACAAGGATAAGATGGAAGTGGTCGGTCAGCCCATCGCGGACAAGTTCCGTCGTCCTTCCGGCAGTAAAGCGGAGCTTCGCAAGGTGTTGGGTTGGCCACAGGACCTTCCGGTGGCATTGATGGTGGGTGGGGGTGAAGGCATGGGGCCGATCGCGGAAATGGTCCAGGCTGTAGATCGGGCACAAATAGATCTGATGATGGCGATCATTGCAGGAAAGAATGAAACCCTAAAGAGCAGCCTGGAAAATGCCGGCTTGAAAACACCGTCCAGGATCTATGGGTTTGCGGATAATATGCCCGATTTGATGAACGCGGCGGACGTTATCCTGACCAAAGCCGGGCCGGGAACCATCTCGGAAGCTTTTATTGCCGGATTGCCGATCATCCTTTATTCCAAAATGCCCGGCCAGGAAGACGGCAATGTGGATTATGTGATCGACCATGGGGCAGGCGTCTGGGCACCCGAACCAGATCTGGTCGCAGCCACTTTGCGTTATTGGGTGCAAAACCCGCGAATCCGTCAACAGATCTCAGATACCTCTAAGAGCCTGGCTCGTCCGGATGCCTCCAGGGATATTGCCGCCAGGATCATTGAAGCTGTATCCCGCCCGCCAATCTCATAATATAATAAAACCAGATTATGCCAATCCTAGATGATCGTCACTTTGAATTCTTCAGTCACAGCCCCGACCAAACCCGGCGTTTGGGTATCCACCTGGGTGGGTATCTCAAATCTGGGGATGTGGTAGGTCTGGTTGGCAACCTGGGCGCCGGCAAGACCACCCTTGTTCAGGGTTTGGCGCAGGGTTGGGGGGCATTGGACCCTGTTTCCAGTCCAACCTACGTGATTGTGAATGAATACCGGCGGGCAGACGGGCAGCACCTGTATCATGTTGACGCTTACCGCCTGGAGAATGCCTTTGACGCGGAGATCTTGGATTTTGACCGCATGTTATCCCAGGGGCCGTTGGTCATTGAGTGGGCTGAACGGATCAAGCCGGTTCTTCCTGAGGATTGCCTCTGGATTCGTATGGAAAGTACCGGAATGGAACACCGTTCAATGATGCTCAATCCGGAGGGCAGCCGCTTTTTGAACATTGTTAACCAGTTACGCCGCAAATTATATGGAGCGTTCTAGTGTTACTTGCAATGGATACTTCCACATCCTGGATCAGCCTGGCGCTGTATGACGGAGTCCAGGTGCGATATGAGATCACCTGGCAAAGCCAGTTCCATCATACGGTTGAATTGGCGCCTGCCATCAGCCGGCTTTTTGAACACACCGGCACACAGACAAAAAGCCTGACCGGTATCGCGATTGCGACCGGACCGGGCTCCTTTACCAGCCTGCGGATTGGTATGGCAGCCGCCAAAGGAATGGCCCTGGGTCTCAAGGTGCCATTGGTGGGCATCCCATCGTTGGATGTGATCGCTTACGCCCAGCCTCTGGATGAGAGGCCCCTGATCGCTATCCTGCATGCCGGTCGGTCCCGGTTGGCGTATGTGACTTATCTTGTTGAGGGGGATCAGTGGTGCCCCCAGCACGAACCGGCGGTGCTCGATGCAAAAGATCTGGTTAAGACGATTTCTGCACCGACGCTGATTGCGGGAGAGCTTTCCGAGGAGGCTCGCTCGATTTTGGGCCGTCGCTGGAAGAATGCCATGATCGTACAGCCGGCCCGCTGTTTACGGCGGGCGGGGTTCCTGGCTGAAATGGGTTGGGTCAGGCTGTTGAACGACCAGGCGGATGACCCGGTTACCCTGACGCCAATTTACCTGAGCACAACGTCATCGATCCCGGAGTAATATGCCTGCCGATCCGGCTGGTTCAAAGGTTGTTTTGCGTCCCATGACTCTGGCGGATATTCCCCAGGTTGAAGCTCTGGATCGGGAATGTTTCCCAACACCCTGGCCGGAAGGTGCTTTTCTGTATGAGTTGACACGCAATCCCCACGCGTTTTGCTGGGTCGCTGAGGTTGAATCCCCAACAGGGCAATCTGAAATTATTGGCGACATTGTTGTCTGGTTGGTTGTGGATGAAGCCCATGTCAGCACCATTGCAGTCAGTCCGGCTTTCCGAAAGCAGCGCATTGCTCAACGGTTGCTGGCGAAAGCATTGCAGATTTGCAAGGAAAAGGGCGCTGTCCAGTCGATGCTGGAGGTGCGCAAGAGCAATCTGGCCGCCCAGAGGCTCTATCTGAAATTTGGATTCACCGTTGTGGGTAAACGGAAAGGGTATTACAAGGATAAGAAGGAAGATGCGGTCCTGATGACGTTGCCGGTTCTGGATGATGAGGAACTTGCCGATCTGGCGGATGCCGGATAAGATTATCACCATATTGGTAGGAATGAATGGAGGCATATCTTGAAACCTGAAGCGGTCTTGAAAGAGGTGGCGGAACAGACGGCTGCCTGTACCCGGTGCAAATTGCAACACTCACGAAAAAACGCCGTTCCCGGTTCTGGTAGTCCCCAGGCTGAGATCATGTTTATTGGTGAAGGCCCCGGCTTTCATGAGAACGAACAAGGGCTTCCATTCGTTGGCGCGGCCGGCAAATTTTTGGATGAGCTGTTGGGGGAAGCCAATCTCAAGCGGGAGGACGTTTTCATCACGAATGTGGTCAAATGCCGCCCTCCAGGCAACCGGGACCCGCAAATCGAGGAACTTGACGCCTGTAAGTATTATTTGGAACGCCAAATCGCCGCGATCAACCCGGATGTGATTGTGACGCTGGGGCGTTTTTCGATGGGCCATTTTATCCTGAATGGCAAGATCAGCGGCATCCATGGCCGATCGTATTGGGTTAACAATCGGATGATTGTGCCGATGTATCACCCTGCCGCCGCGTTGCACCAGCCCTCGTTGCGGGAAGTCGTGAAGCAGGATTTCAGGAATCTGCCTGGAATGATTAAGAAGGCCCAGGAAACCAGACGACATAACCCCGACATTTCTATCCCTGAAAAAATTGAACAGGAAGAAGAACCGGTGGAAGATAACTCGGTTGAACAACTCAGCCTGTTCTAAATTAACCGGGATAACTCCCATTATCGGACTATGATAAAATTGCTTTTCTGATTGGTAGAACAATCCAGGAAAAAACCATGACAACAATAAAAAGTACTCTGATCAAGAAATTGGAAGACCGGACCGCGCGGATTGGCGTGGTTGGCATTGGCTATGTGGGGTTGCCCCTCGCAGTTGTTTTTGCAGAGGCTGGTTTCAATGTGGTGGGTGTGGACCCGATGAAAAACAAGGTCGCCGAAATAAACGAAGGCCGGAGTTATATCCTCGATGTGCCAACGGAGAAGGTCAAAGCCCTGGTAGAAGCCGGCAGGCTTTCCGCTTCCACGGATTATGCCGCCCTGGCGGATGTGGATGCAGTCTCGATTTGTGTTCCAACGCCCTTACGCAAAACAGGTGACCCCGACCTTTCTTTTATTTCCTCAGCCAGTCACTCTCTGGCGCCTTACCTGCATAAGGGTATGGCGATTGTGCTGGAATCCAGCACCTATCCCGGCACGACCCGCGAGATGGTCCTGCCTGAGATGGAAAAAGTGAGTGGTTTACAGGTTGGTCAGGACTTCTTCCTGGCGTTTTCACCGGAACGGGTGGACCCCGGCCGGGAGGATTGGACGACAATTAATACCCCCAAAGTCATCGGCGGGATCACTGAGGACTGTGGCGATGTGGTCGAGGTCTGGTACGGTCAGGCTCTGGATACCATCGTCAAGGTGTCCACCTGTGAAGTGGCCGAGATGGCGAAATTGCTCGAAAACACCTTCCGCATGATCAATATTGGGCTGGTCAATGAACTGGCGATCATGTGTGACCGGCTTGATGTGGATGTCTGGGAAGTCATCGATGCCGCTGCAACAAAGCCCTTCGGGTTTATGAAATTCACTCCCGGGCCAGGCCTCGGTGGGCATTGCATTCCGATTGACCCGTTGTACCTGTCCTGGAAGCTCAAGTCCCTGAACTATAACGCCCGCTTCATTGAGCTGGCTTCCGAAATCAATACGAATATGCCCCGTTATGCCGTCAGTAAAATCCAGGATGCCCTGAACCGGACCAGGAAACCGGTGAACGGCAGCCGGGTGTTGGTGTTGGGCGTTGCTTATAAACCTGATATTGATGATCTGCGTGAATCGCCTGCGCTGGATGTGATCCATCTTCTGCAGGAAAAAGGCGCGGAAGTGGTGTACCACGATCCCTATATCCCGCATTTTGACCATGAAAATATGCAAATGGAATCCGTGAAAGACCTGATGGGCGAAGTCTCCAGAGCGGATTGCGTGGTCATTATTACCAACCACAGCGATTACGATTACAGCGCGATCCTTGATAAAGCTCAAATGGTCGTGGACACCCGTAATGCGTTGGGCAAGCAGGGTAAGGACCATCCCAGGGTTGTGAGGCTCTAAATGAGCGCGTATTTGCTGACAGGTGTCGCCGGGTTCATTGGTTCCCGGGTCGCTGAATTCCTGCTGGCGGACGGGCATACCGTTTATGGCATCGACAATATGAACGATGCCTATGACGTCCGGCTAAAGGAATTCCGGTTGGCGAAACTGATCGGCCGGGATCGTTTTCACTACCGTAAGTGGGATATTGCCGATAAAGCGATCATCAAGTCTTTGCATGAGTGGTTGCCTGAGGAAGTGGCCGGGGTAATTAACCTGGCTGCCTGGTCGGGTACGCGCCTCTGCATGCTGGATCCGTGGATTTACATTGATACCAACCTCACCGGCACGCTCAATATGATGGAATATTGCCGGACGTATGGGGTTTCCAAGTTCGTGATGGCTTCTTCATCGTCTGTTTATGGGAGCAAGGGCAAGCCGCCGTATCAGGAAAGTGATGAAACCGACCACCCCTTGCAGCAATATGCCGCGACGAAGAAAAGCGCGGAAGTGATGGCGCATTCCTATCACCATCTTTACAACCTGGATGTGACCGTGCTGCGGTATTTCACCGTCTACGGCCCGGCAGGCCGCCCCCAGATGGTCATGTTCCGCTTCTGCAAATGGATTGCAGAAGGCCAACCGGTGATCCTGAACGGCGATGGAGAACAAACCCGCGGGTTTACCTATTTGGATGATATTGCCCGCGGTACGATCCTTGCCCTGAAACCGGTGGGATATGAGATTCTGAATCTGGGCGGCCATGAGGTGATTTCCATTAACAACATGATCCGAATGCTGGAGGATCGGATTGGGAAGAAGGCGCAGATCATCAAGCGGGATTTTCACCCGGCGGATGTGTACGCCAACCATGCCAATGTTTCCCGGGCACGGGAAGTGCTGGGGTGGGATCCGCAGGTCGGTCTTG
Organism: Anaerolineaceae bacterium; assembly: GCA_003542325.1. Lineage (GTDB taxonomy): Bacteria > Chloroflexota > Anaerolineae > Anaerolineales > Anaerolineaceae > Brevifilum. Next base: position 7,624 of record DPKV01000097.1, on the reverse strand, counting down.
ACGAAGGCATCACCCGCCTGGTGGATTGGTACATGCAGGAGCGTGCGTGGGCGAGCCAGATCGAAACCCCATGAAACGTTTATTTTCCGGCATCAAAACCTGGGGGAAAGATGTCATTCTCAAAAAAGTTGTCGGCAATTCAGCTTACCTGTTTGGTGGTCAGGCGATTAGCGCAGTCCTGAGCATTCTGACCGCCAATCTGCTGGGAGTCACGAGTTTCGGCGCTTTGGGCGTGGTGATCAGTTTCGTCACGAATATCAACCGTCTCCTGTCCTTCCGGATGGCGGATTTTGTCGTGCGCTATATGGGCGGTTTCCTTGCGGAAGATAACCGGAAAGGGGCTGCGGCTGTCCTGAAGGTCGCCGCGTTGACCGAATTGGTGACTTCCCTGGTGGCGTATGCTGTGCTGGTTTTGCTTTCGGGTTGGGGGGCGGCAAGATTCGCCAAAGACCCTGCCACCCAATCGCTGTTCCTGATCTATGGGCTGACCATTCTGGGGAATGTGATGACGGAGACGGCCACCGGCGCGCTGAACGTGATGGGGCATTTCCGTTCGCAGGCATTGCTCAATCTATTGCAGAGTGTCCTCTCAGCCGGGTTATTCGTCCTGGTCTTCATCAATCAGGGCGGGATTTTCCCGGTGATGCTGGTTTACCTGGTTGGGAAGATGGTCTTGGGGATTGGCCCGGTCTTGCTGGCTTTGTACTGGCTGCCAAGGAGTCTTGGTAAAAGCTGGTGGCGGACACCGCTGCGCGGCAACCTGCCGCCCCGCAAGCCCATGATCCAATTTGCCGTGAATTCAAATTTCAGCGGTACGATCACCATCCTGGCCCGCGACAGCGAGGTTTTGTGGGCCAGTTATTTCTTTGATACGACCGTAGCCGGCTATTTCAAGGTTGCGTTGGCCGTGATCAACCTGGTGGTCATGCCGATTACCCCCTTCATCAGCACATCATTCCCGGAGATCGCCCGGCATATTGTCAAACGGGAATGGAGCCGGCTCAAACAACTCCTGACACGGATCACGGTGATTTCCGGCGCCTGGACGGGTCTGGTCGCTGCGGGATTGCTGCTCCTGGGCCGGCAATTATTGTTCTCGCCCTGGACTCTCCTGGGGCATACCATCTATATCTATAAAGAGGGCTATGGCCCCGCTTATGGGGTATTGCTGGTATTGCTGATTGGGTTTGGTGCAGCGAATACATTCTTCTGGGACCGCACCCTGCTGCTGTCTTTTGGAAAAGCGGAGTTGCCGCTCAAGGTCAGCTTCTTCGCCATGGTGGGGAAACTCCTGCTGGCCTTCCTGATCGTCCCGAAGTTGGGTTATCTGGCTGAAGCCGGATTATTAAGCGCTTATTTTGTGGTGACAGTGGGGATATTGGTATTACGGGGGTTGAGAGAAGTTCGCCATCAATCGCAATTGAAGGTTGAAACGCTGGATTAATCAGGGCCTGACAGGGGAGAAGGGCAATGTCGGTAAGGGTTGCGGCGTTGGCATGGCTGTCATCGTCGCCTGCGCATCAACTTCTGTCATCCGTTGCAGTTCAACCACCCGCTCCAGGTCATGTATGCGGAGGTGGTAAAAATNNNGGCGAGTTTTGCCGGATAGAGGGGCGAGCCGGGCAAGGCGGCCAGGGCGGATACGCTGATGGCGCTTAGGAGGATGAAGATCATCGTCAAGCCCAGGATCGCCAGGATGAGATTCTTGCCGCGCTCCCGCTGAAAACCCGGTCCCAGGCCGCCCATGATATCTTCTTTATGTTGGCTGAAACTTGATTTTTTCTCGCTTAATCCCTGCATCATTTTTGCTTTACTGGCGGCTTCAATCCCGGTTGGCGGCTGGGGCTGGGGTGTACGCATGATGGCCTGTGCAGTGTCCAAAAGGGGAGCCAGGCGTTCGGCTTCTTCGGAGAACTGTGCGAGAATCGCGGGGATACTTTGGCCTCGTCTTAAGAGCTCCAGGGCTTCATTGGTGGTTTGAGAGAAATTTCGCTCACGTTTCATGGTTGTTTCCCCGGGGGCAAGATCTGCCGCAGGTGGCGGAGGCCCTGACGTTGCAGAGCTTTGACGGTAGGCGCCGACCGCCCGATTTCACGCGCAACGTCCCGGGTGGACCGGCGTTCGATCAGCTTGCCGATGAGGACATCGCGTTCCTGGTTTGGCAATTGGGAAAGCATGGATTTCATCTGCCTTGCTGAAAGCGGTAATTCCAGGGTGATTGGAGCGGTGGCAGGTGATGCATTATTATAGGGCACACCGCGTTCAAGCAGGGTTTCCATCATCAAACTTTTCGCCAGCATATAGAGCCAGGGGAGGAACTTCATGCTTTCGACCTTGTAGGTTTGAATCCGCTCAACCATCCGGCAAAACACCCCGGCAGTCAGTTCACCGATCAGATCCGGATCGTCCATCCGGTAATAGAAGAACCGGTAGATGAGGGGGAAATAGACGTCATGCAGGCGCGCAAAAGCGAGGGTATCCCCCTTTTTTGCGCGTTGGATAATCAATAATTCGTCGTTGCTCATAGCCTGATTTGGCGGTGGTGAAAAAAAAGAAACATGACATGGGAAAGGTCAACTGACCCTTCCCATGCTGCATGCTGTGTTTGGTTGGCGTGGTTATTATTTTCTCTTGATCAGCGCGCTTGCCAGGGCGGACAAACCCAGGAAGATCAATACCAGCGGCCAGATGAGGTCCCATCCAAAGATGCTGCTAAACCCTATCCCAAGGAAGATTGCAGCGAGGAAATAGTTGCCGCTGTTATTGGACCGGAGGGAGGGGACAAATGTGCTGAGGAGGGACTCGATGAAGATCAACACGCCTGCGCCCAGGAAGATCAGCGACCAGGTGCCCAGGCCGATAAACTCCAGGCCTGCCGGCAAGGTGGTTGAGACCTGGATCGCATTTAACCATCCGAAGTTGGAGGCGAGGAAAACCAGCCCGGCCCAGATCAGAATCAAGGCCCAGGTGATCGAACCGAGGATCACCTCATTTTTTTGATGCTGTTCCGTAGGTTTCCTGGGACCTTCAATCGGTTGATTGACGACATAGGTCGGTGTTTCGCGAGGATCTCTTGGATTGGGTATATTTTGCTCACTCATGATTAAATTCCTTTTCTTGGTCGTTTCAATTTATTTAACTTACTATAGCGTAAATCTTACTATTCAAAGATAGATTATCTCAGGATTAATATGAGAGAATTTTTGGCTGGCTCAGGGTTTCCATTCTCCAATGTCCTGCCAGCAATAGTCCAGGTGCTCAGCCAGATTGGCTTTGAGTTTGCGTTTGACGATGGCACGGGCGGCAGCCATTAATTCCATTCCGCCGATCTCATCCAGACGGGTGCCGATCTGCTTAGCCCTGGTGTGGTGACAGCGGATATTAAAAGGGCCGCCGGGGTGAAGTGAAAGGAAATCATCCATTTTCCCGATTTTTAGAAGTTCATCCAATAAACGTTGCACTTCCCGTTTGGGTTCGGGTTGCAGTTTACGGATGGCAGGATAACCGAAAAGTGATTCCATGAGGCTCATAACTCAATTCTTTCTGATAAGGTTGGTTCATCTTTATTATAGATGATTCTGCTTAAATTTTAAGGAGTATTGGGGTATGAGAAGGTGATTGGTGAATAAGTGAATAGTGAATGGTCACAGGAATCGCTTATATGCCACTTCGGTAACATGATGACTTAAGACCAAATTGCCTAAGACCTGGTAAACTATTCTCCATTCACCCTCTCACCATTCACCGATTCCCTTTGTCTTTCTTATAATAATCTTACTGAGTTCGATTATATTATCAACAATCATTATTTTATTAAGGGAGATACAAAGATGTCTGAAAACAACCCCCAGGGAGCACCGATTCCCTTTAAGGCGGAAACCCGCCAGTTATTGAATATTTTAATCCACTCGCTCTATACGGAGCGGGAGATCTTCCTGCGTGAATTGATTTCCAACGCCTCGGACGCGCTCTCGCGGCTGGATTTTGTGATGCTGACGGACCGGCAAGTCCTTGAACCGGAACGTCCGCTGGAGATCCGCATCCGCCCGGATAAAGAGGCGGGAATGCTGGTCATTGAGGATTCCGGCATCGGAATGAGCCGGGATGAGCTGGTGGAAAACCTGGGCACGATTGCCCATTCCGGCGCAAAAGCCTTTGTGGAAGCCACCCAGGAAACGGACCGGAACCTTTCGGATATCATCGGTCAGTTTGGAGTGGGCTTTTACTCAGCTTTCATGGTGGCGGATTGGATCCGGGTGACCTCCCGGTCATACCAGCCGGAGGCCGCCGCCGCAGCCTGGTATGCCACCGGCGAGGATACCTACACGCTGGAAGATGCCGAACGTGAGCATCGCGGGACATTGGTTGAGATCAAGCTCAAGGACGACGCGCAGGAGTTCCTGGACGAGACCCGGCTGCGCCAGGTGATCAAGCGTCACTCCGACTTTATCCAGTATCCCATCTATCTGGGTGACGAAACCGAACCCGTCAACCGGCAGTCTGCCCTCTGGCGGCAGAACCCGCGGGAGATCGACGAAGCGTCCTACCATGAGTTTTATAAACAGTTGACATTGGACTTCAGCGACCCGTTGACTTACACCCACATGGTGACGGATGCGCCGGCCCAGATGTACGCGGTCCTGTTTGTGCCCGGGAACCCCCAGAACCTGGTCTTTTCCCCGCGCAAGGAACCGGGGTTGAAGCTTTATGCCCGCAAGGTGCTGATCCAGGAGTTTGACACAGACCTGCTGCCCCAGTATCTCAACTTTGTCCAGGGTGTGGTCGATTCAGAGGACCTGCCATTGAATGTTTCCCGAGAGACGGTGCAGTCTAACCGGATCAAAGCGCTGCTGGGACGGCTGGTGGCCGGCAAAGCATTGGATATGCTGAAGGACCTGGGCAGGACCGACCCGGAAAAGTACGCTGAATTCTGGAAGGTGTATGGACAGCGCTTAAAAGAGGGCGTAGCCGTAGAGCCTGAGGACCCGGAAAAGCTGTTCCCCTTGCTGCGTTTTCATACCAGCCAGGATCCGGAAGGGTGGACATCCTTGGATGATTACCTGGAACGAGCCGGCGAAGACCGGAAGGAAATTTATTATTTCCTCGGGGAAGACCCCAGTGCAGTGCGGTTCAGCCCGCATATGGACCCCTTCCGCAAAGCCAATATCGAAGTGCTTGTGTTAACCGAGCCGGTGGATCCCTTTATGCTGCTGCGGATGAAGGAATATGAAGGCCACCTGCTGGTCAATGTGGCGGATGCCGAACTGACCGAGCCGGAGGCGAGTGAAGGGGAAGCCGCGATCCCGGATCTGGAAGCGGATACAGTTGCAGATTTAGTGACGCGGTTCAAAACTGTGCTGGGCGACCAGGTCAGCGATGTGCGCACCACGGCGCGGTTGTCCGATTCCCCGGCCCGGCTGGTGGACCCCGAAGGCGCCCCGGAGCAATCCGTGCAGCGGGTCTATCAGATGATGGATAAGAAATTTGAGTTGCCAAAGAAGGTGTTGGAACTGAACCCGCGGCACTCCATCGTGGTCGGCCTGGCTCATTTGCCCGAAGGAGACCCCCGCTTTGCGCTGATCGCCGAGCAGCTTTATGAAGACGCGTTGCTGGTGGAAGGATTGCATCCCGACCCCGTGAGCATGGTGGGGCGGATCCAGGAACTGATCGCCCGGGCTTTGGATGGTAAGGATGCTGCCTGACCCTTGCGGATGGTACAATGAAGTAAAGTGATCCTTCTGGATGGCCATAATGGATTATTTCACAACTCCCAACAAACCGGCTTTACCCCCGCCGCCTATTGATGAAATCGCGGCGGAAGTGATTCGCGACCTCACGCAAAGTTTTCATTTGAACACCGAATCCTGGTGGTATGGCTGGCTGCGAAAAATGCTGATGGTTCCGGTAACCAAGGTCGCGGGTTTGATGCAATCGGTAGACCTAAAAGTGGCGACGCAGTCACTCTGGGAAGCCGCGCGAGACCTGCTGCCGCGTTTTTCAGGAGGGTGGGAAGTGGAAGGGGATAGGCATTTTCCCAAAGAAGGACCTTTGCTGGTCGTTGCCAATCATCCCGGCGTGATGGATGCTGTGGCGGCTTTGGCCGTGTTGGAACGCCCGGATGTCCATTTGGTGGCAAATGCCAGGCCCACTTTGGAAGTTCTCCCCAATACCAGCGAGCACATGGTGTATCTCAATAAAAACACCCCGGCACGAATGACAACCTTGCGGAATTTGATCCGGCTGTTGGAAGAGGGCAGCACGGTGGTGCTCTTCCCCCGTGGGGGCATTGAACCCGAGCCTGCGCTTTATCCCGGTGCGCTTGAATCGGTGAAGCATTGGTCGGAAAGCCTGGGCCTTTTCCTGAGCCGTGTCCCGGAGACCACGCTGCAATTGGTCCTGACGCAGAACGTGCTGACGCGGCAAGCCTGGGCGCACCCGCTGACCAAATTTGGGAAGACCCCCGGCCAGAAGCATGAGATCGGCATGGTGTTGCAGTTGATCGTCCAGGCGCTGTTTGATAAGTGGAAGATCCCGATCAAGATGACCTTACCGGAACCTGTTTCGACGGAGCAGTTGGACCCCTCATTGGAACCGCACGCGCTCAACGCAGCCGTCAAGCGTTATGTGGGCGATGAGATGGAAAAGACCTTCGTGAACTTATAAACTCACCCCAGCCATTCTACAATCGTGCTTTCCCCCTGGCCCACGCCCACACACAACGTCGCCAACCCGTAAAACGGTTTACGAGCCGTGGCGGCCCTGCGCCGCATTTCATGGAGCAGAGTGGTTAGGATGCGTGCACCGGAACAACCCAGGGGGTGACCCAGGGCGACCGCACCGCCGTTCACATTGGTGATCTCATGCGACAGGCCCAGAGCGGCCATCACGGCCAGAGCCTGCACGGCGAACGCTTCGTTGACTTCGACCAGTTGCATATCCGCGACGGTCAGACCAGCCCGGGCTAACGCCTTTTGGGTGGCGGGAATCGGCCCCAGCCCCATTGTGCGGGGCGGGACGCCGGCGGAGGCCATGCTTACGATCCGCGCCATGGGCTTCAGACCCAGTTCCTGTGCTTTTTCAGCGCTCATCACCAACAGGGCCGCCGCGCCGTCGTTCAGGCCGGAGCTGTTACCCGCTGTGACGGTGCCGTTTTCCTTGAAAGCCGGACGCAGACGGCCGAGGCCTTCCAACGTGGTGTCCCGGCGGGGGCGCTCATCGGTGGTAAAGGGGATCGAGTCACCCTTCCGCTGCGGGATGGGGACGGAGAGGATTTCTTCGGCAAACTTGCCGGAATCGATGGCGGCGATAGCCCGCTGGTGGCTGGCCAGGGCGAAGCGGTCCTGCTCCTCCCGGGTGATGCCGGTCTCTTCGGCGATGTTTTCGGCTGTGAGCCCCAGGGCATCGGTGCCGTGCAGGGCGGTCATCTTCGGGTTGACGAAGCGCCAGCCCAGGGTGGTATCGTACGCTGTCAGGTCGCCCGCAAGGCTGGCGGGTTTGGGCATGGCATAGGGGGCGCGGCTCATGCTCTCAACGCCGCCGGCAATGAAGACATCGCCATCGCCAGAGCGGATGGAGCGGGCGGCGGTATTGACGGCGGTTAGCCCGGAAGCGCACAGCCGGTTGA
>DPKV01000067.1 GCA_003542325.1 Anaerolineaceae bacterium | reverse complement strand
AAAAATATATCAAGGACACCCGCCCGGTCTCGGAGTTCTGTGACTGTCCGGTTTGCACCCATTATTCCCTGGGTTACCTGCACCACTTGTTTAAAACTGGCGATTGGCTCTTTTATCGGCTGGCGACACTGCACAACCTGCGGTTCATGACCCAACTGACGGAACGGCTGGAACGTCATGACAGATAACACACAGGTCAAACAACTCATCGCCGAGGTCCAGGCCGGCCGTAAATACACACACATTTCCACTGACCTGATCCGCAGGCTCGCCGAAGCGACCCTCCAAAAAGGCTTAAAAGGAAATTCGGCCGTCAAAGACGTCCGCAATAAACTGCATCAGGTCGGCGGGGCTTACTTCAAACATTCACCCGATTATGCAAATACTTTGGCTGCATTAGCCACTCTGCCCGGAGATGTCCACGCCGAATCGGTCCAGCAATTCTGCCGGACACAGATGAGTATGCACGCTTCCACAGCCGAACGGCTGCCGATCCTTGAAAACTTCTTTCAAACCTGCCTGGCTCCCATTGCCCCGGTCACCGGCATTCTGGACCTGGCTTGCGGCCTGACTCCTCTCTCAATCCCCTGGATGCCGCTGGGAGAACGTTTTACCTATCAGGCCTGCGATATCTATGCCGACATGCTGGATTTCATTCAGACTTTCTTTGACCATTGCCGGATTGACGGCCAGACCGCTGCCTGCGATCTGATTGGACAGCCGCCCGCCGAAACAGCCCAGGTCGCTTTCCTGTTGAAGACCATTCCCTGTCTGGAACAAGTGGATAAAAACGTCGCCCTGCCCCTGCTGGAATCGATCAGGGCCAAACACATCCTGGTCTCCTTCCCCGCTGCCAGTCTTGGCGGGAGAAGGAAAGGCATGCCCACGTATTACCGGGACCACTTTCTGGGTATGATGGAAGGCAAGCCCTGGTCAATTAATGAGTTTACATTCGACTCCGAAATAGCCTTTCTGGTGACCAAATGAACCTGGCGGACCTGGACACGCAAGCGCTTCTGGCACGGGTTCTGGACTCGAGCAAATACCGGTCAGCGGGGCTCAACCCGGATACCGTTCTGGACCTCATCCAGCAGGAAATACTGCGTCAGCCTTCCGAGAAAGCAGTCTACAAAACCGTCCGCCGCAAGCTGCATAACATCATTGCCCCTTATTTAGGCGAACCGGATTATACCAACCTGACCAGGCAATTGGCAGCCATGGATCATCCCGAATTAGGTTCCCCAGAGCTTCAGGATTTAGCCCTGACTGTGCTTCGTGAACATGCCTCGACCGCTGAACGGATCCCCTATCAAACGGAACTCTACGAGCGGTTGTTCGCCCTAACCGGAAAACCCGCCAGTATCCTCGACCTGGCCTGTGCCCTGCATCCCCTTGCCTTTCCCTGGATGGGGCTGCCAGTATCGACCCAATACCACGCCTATGACATCGTCCAGCCGCGGGTGGATTTCATCAACCAGTATTTTTCCATCCTGGGTATGGAACCACTGGCTGAAAACAGGGATATCCTTGTCCACCCGCCTGAGATCAGAGCGGATTTGGGCATTTTCTTCAAGGAAGCCCACCGCTTCGAAAAACGCCAGCCAGGGTGCAACCGGGCGTTCTGGGCCAGCCTGAAAGTGGACTGCCTGGCCATCTCCCTGCCGACCCAAAACCTGGCCGGGACACATTCCCTCCTCGACCAGCATCGCAGCCTGGTCCATGAAAACCTGCCTGATGGGAGTGTTGTGGATGAATTAGTATTCAAAGACGAAATCTTCTTTGTCTTAAACCATTGGCGGGAGACAACCCGGTGACCGAAAACGCCTCGAACCCCTTAAACCACAGCCTGTCCCGTTTCGTGGGAACGCTCACCGTAGAAGAAATCCAGCAAATCCTCGATCTCCAATCGCAGCCATTGCCCACCGGCATCCGGATCAACCCCCTCAAAACGGATGATCCCGCAGAGACAATCCATGCCCTGGCGGAACACTATGGCTGGCAGACCCAACCCATTCCTTTTTGTGAAAACGCCTGGACCATCCAATCAGCCCAATCATCCCCCGGGACAACCATCGAGCACCGTTTGGGCGGCTACTACCTGCAGGACGCCGCCTCCATGGTGCCGGTCTCACTATTCGACCTCGAGAATCCCCATCCGTTGATTCTGGATATGGCCGCTTCGCCGGGTGGTAAAACGACCCACCTCATCGACCGGACCCTTGACCGCGGTTTCATCCTCGCCAATGACGGCAGTAAAAGCCGGATAGCCGCCCTCAAAGCCGTGCTTGCCAACTGGGGCGGCGCTAACTTCGCCGTCACCAATTACCCCGGCGAATCCTTTGGGGATTGGTATCCCGAAACCTTTGACCTCGTCCTTCTGGATGCGCCGTGCAGCATGGAAAACCTGCGCCCGACGCCGAACCACCCCCTCCGGGAGACCACACGGGACGAACGTCTGCGCCTGAAAGACCGTCAGGTTCAGCTCCTCTCCAGCGGACTGCAATGTCTCAAGGTCGGCGGTCAATTGGTGTACGCCACCTGTTCGCTTGCGCCTGAAGAAGACGAGGCGGTTTTGGATGCACTTCTGCGTGCCCTCCCCCACAATTTTGAAATCGTGGACGTCTCCCAAAAGTTTCCATACCAAGTTCCCGGCCTGACTCAATTTGAAGACCAAACCTATGATCCCTCCCTGCTGCACGCTCTCCACCTTTGGCCGCATATCACAGGGATGTCCGGCTTCTTCTGCGCGCTTCTCCGCAAGACTGCGCCCATGCCATCCCAACCCACGCTGCCACCCACGCGCGACTTTGATCGGACGAACCTTCGCAGGCTGTCCGATTCTGAAAAGGATCATATCGCCGGGATCATCTCCGTGAATTATGGATTGTATGTGTCGGAAGTGTTGGAATATCAGGGACTCGAATTATTTGGCCGCCACGATCAAACCTTCCTGATCCCCTCCCGCTACCTCAGCGGTTTCCAAACGCTGCCCTTTGAATATATCGGGATGCCGCTTGGACGTAAAATCGGGGAGGATTTTGAGCCTTCCGCGGAATTTGTCAGTCGCTTTGGTCATCACTTTGTACAGGGAATAATTCAAATAGCTGAGGCAGACGTCCCACAATGGATCGCCGGAAGAGATATCCGGCACCCGGACAGTTCCCTTAAACCAGACGGCCAGTATCTGTTGGTGACAGACCCGGCCGGTCGAAATTTAGGCCTGGGAAAATTGCACCCCAAGCGGCTTCGCAATATGCTGCCCCGCCAATCCATCGGTTAGGATATATTTCTGTTGGTGGTTGACCTGTTTTGCGTAATATCCGCGGTATTCCTCTGGCATGAGTTTTGCGATTTCGATCATCATCTCGTCGGCGACTTCCTGCATCAGTGTTTTACTCCTGGCAAGACCGTTCAGTTGAATATGGAATGGTTCACCCACCCGAATTTTCATGGGGGTCCGCCGCAAGTGCTTGAGGTTATCGACAAAACCTTCATGTCCAAAGTAGGCCACCGGTAATATCGGAACACCGGCTTTAATGGCCAACATCGCAATCCCGGGTTTAGCCTGAATTAGAAGACCATCCCGCGTCCGGGTACCTTCCGGCGCTACGGCCAGGATTTTCTCTTCCAATAGAGCTTTCTGAGCCAGGCTGAAGGCAGCAAAATCAGCATTATCCCGGTCAAGCGGGATGCCATCCCAGATATTGAACAGAAAACCAAGGATTGGACTATCCCAGGTCTCTTTCTTCACCAGGCTGGTTGTCGGCCGGGGATGCAAATGGCTGATCATCACCGGCGCATCCAGTGAGTTGACATGGTTGACTACGACGAGCAAAGGTCCATGGTCCGGGATTTTGGCAAGTTCGGAATCATCCACGCACAAAATGATCCGTGTGATGAATTTAATCAGGTGATTAATCAACCATCTACTCAGCATCATTACTCACAAACCAACTGTAGTTTCTTCTGGAGGATGGATACTTCCAATTCACTCCCGGCTTCACAAATCGTTTCCCCATCTGCATGGACGGGCAGTGAGCCGGTCAGGGCAGTGACCTGAATCAACTTCCCGGCGGGCATGTTGATCGCAGGATGCGATTCCTGTGTACCGCTCATGATTTTCGGGAATAAGCCCAGTACCTGCCCCCGTGTAACCTGCCGGGTGATGCACAGACTCAGCAGCCCATCATCACATTTGGATTCAGGTGCAAACATAAAGAAACCGCCCATTCGTTTTCCGTTCATAAACGAAACGAGCAAACAGGGTTGTTCGATCACCTCGCCATCTATGTCCAATCGAAGATTCGGTGCACGGAAATAGAGAAAGATTGTTTTTACGGCCGCGATTAAATAGGCTGGAATACCGCTGATGAATGAGGGTAATTTTGCGGCTTCAAAGCCCACAATCGTATCAAATCCAATCCCCACGCCATTGCCAAAATAGCGGCCCTGGGGATAATCACCCCCGCGCACAAAACCGATGTCAATGGGCTTGGTCTTGTTTTCGATGAGTATCCTGCAAGCCTCTTCCAGGTCCTGGGGGACTCCCATACCAAATGAGAAATCATTCCCCCGGCCAACGGGCAGGACAGCCAGATCGGAAGTTAAATGGCCGGCGTTGGCAGCCTGCATTAAGCCATTAATCACCTCATTAACGGTACCGTCCCCACCAACCGCCACCACTGTCTTACAGCCATTGCCGCCGGCTTCTGCCGCAAGCTTAATTCCATGACCGGGATATTCAGTGAAGACGACATCATAACTAAGCTGATATGATTCCAATAATGATTCGATTACAGGTAGCATCTTTTTCGCCGCCCCTCGCCCTGCGATCGGGTTAACGATTAAGCAATAGTTACTCACCTTCACTCCTACCTTTACTATATTGTCAATAACCCAAAAACGGCCTGGAAGTTACTTCAATTAAATGGACGAATGTACCAACTGAGGGTAGATTATAACGCATTCAACTCAGATAAGACCAGTGCCGGGAAAAGAATGGCTGCCGTCTCCATACGTAGAATTCGATGACCAAGGGAAACGATCCGGCAGCCAAGTGAAGAGGAAAGGTCAGCCTCTTCCTTTGAAAAACCGCCTTCCGGACCGACAAACAACCCTATCCTGCCATTGTGATAGAGCTCAAGCGCACCCTTGAATGTCTGCCCTGTCGGGTCAGCACCCTCCCAGGCCACCAGGTTCAGTCCATTTTCAGTGACTGCTCTTTGAAGGCATTCCGAATATGGGAGCGGCAGTCTAAATTCCGGCAGCCGGCAGCGATTCGCCTGTTCGGCGGCTTCCTGAATGATCCGTTCCCAGCGTTGAATTTTTCGGGTTGGCAGTTCAATGGACTGAATTAATGTCCGCTCGGATATAAAAGGCTGAAAAACGGAAACCCCTACCTCAGTGCCTTTCTGCAGGACCCACTCCACTTTTTCCCGGCTGGTCAGACCAAAATGAAGGACAGCCGGCACCGCCGGTTCAGTTTGGCCCTCACGTACATCCAGTACCAGCCCGTTGACCAGGCCTGAACCGGGTTCCATCGCCAGCCGGACGCGATATACCTTTCCGGAATTGTCCAGCACCTCCACCAGATCCTCCTGCCTAAGCCGGAGAACATGCCGGATTTGATGCGCAATATCCGCTGGAAAAGAGACCTTTGTATCTTTGAAATTCTGTGGGGTTATAAAAAAGCGGTTCATAGGCAGGTATAATTAATCAAAATCAATTCCGGAGTAATGTTATGAAAAACGAAAAAAGCAAAACCGAATCAACTCCTCAGCCATTTAAGTATCTTGATATTATCACAGTTATTTTCGTCGTCGTCCTCGTTCTCAGCAATATCGCCTCCTCTGCCAAGATCATCGACTGGGGGGTCAGTCTTGGGTCCATTCGATTGAGTTTCGATGCCGGGACAATCCTGTTCCCAATCAGTTACATCTTTGGTGATGTGATCACCGAGGTCTACGGTTTCAAACGGTCCCGCCGAATCATCTGGATCGGTTTTGGCACCCTCGCCTTCAGCGCGCTGGTTTTTTGGTTGGTGCAGGTCCTGCCTGGGGAAGCCACCTGGCAGGCGGATGTTGGACAGGAAGCCTATAACCTGGTCCTCGGTGGGATAAGTTCCGGCGGGATCATCATCGCCAGCCTGGCGGGGTTCTTCGCCGGCTCCTTCTCCAATGCCATCCTGATGGCAGTTTTAAAAGTGCTCACCAAAGGGAAACTCCTTTGGACCCGGACCATCGGCAGCACCGTTATCGGTGAGGGGGCAGACACCTTCGTCTTCATCCTGGTCGCTACAGCATTGGGCGTATTCCCCTGGAGTCTGTTCTGGAGCCTGACCGTCACCAACTACATCTTCAAGGTCGGTCTTGAAGCTGTGATGACCCCGGTCACCTATTGGATTGTGAACGGCCTGAAACGTTTGGAAGGTGTCGATATTTTTGATAAGGAAACGAATTTGTCCCCCTTCAAGTTTAACTGATCCACCTTAACTCCGCTTGCCTTCAATCACCACGGTGTATTCTCCCCGTGGTGTTTCTTTTTGTATTTCCTCAATCAGAGAGCTCAAACTGCCTCGCAGAATGGTCTCAAATTTCTTGGTCAGGTCGTTGGCAATCGCAGCCTGACGGTCACCCAGAACCTTCAAAGCATCTTCCAGAAAAGCTTCAATTCGATAGGGGCTTTCATAGAAGACTTGCGTATGGGGTGATTCAGCATCCTCCGCAAGGAATCGCTGCCGTGCACCGGACTTCCGGGGAGGAAACCCTTTGTAAGTGAAGCTATGTGCGGGCAACCCAGAAAGCGTAACCGCCAGGATAACCGCGGCCGGCCCCGGGATGGACGTCACGGGAATCCCATTCTCAATCGCAGCTCTCACCAAAGAATATCCGGGATCGGAGATCGCCGGGGTGCCGGCATTGGTCACCACGGCGATGGATTGACCCTCAAGCAGCAATCCGATCAGCCTGGGAACAGCCTGTTTTTCATTGAAGGCATGATAAGACTTTTGAGGTTTATGGATATCATAATGGTTCAAAAGGATGGAGGTTTTCCGGGTGTCCTCGCTGGCGATCAAATCCACCGAACGCAGCACTTCCACTGCCCGCATGGTGATATCACCCAGGTTGCCGATTGGCGTTGCGACCAGATAGAGCATGGTCAATCCACCTGCGCCAGTTTTTCGCGGATGGTACGGATCGTTTGGTCATTATCCGTAAATTGGACAGCCTGCATACCCAGGGCTTTGGCTGCTGTCACATTCAGAAGCTGGTCGTCAACGAACAGACATTCTTCCGGAGCGGCATTCAACCGTTCCAGAGCAAGTTCGTAGATCTCCGGATCGGGTTTCGCCATCATTTCTTCCGCTGAAATGATAATGGTATCCACCCATTGGTCCAATTCAAGCACATCCACAATGATCGTCCTGGTTTGGTCGCCAGCGTTACTCAGAATGGCTGTTTGATAATCCTGATGGAGTTCACTGAGAAGCCTGACCATGGGCTTGTTTAATCGCCGTTTTGAAGAAAACCGTTTATAAAAATAATCAATGTGACTCTGTTTCAGTCCCAGCTTCTTTACAGCATCCGTCCACATCTCTTTTTCGGAGATTTTCCCGATAAAGACATCCCGCATATAATCCGAGCCATCAGGGTTCGAAATCAATGCTTCAATATTGGCGTTTCCCCCAAAACCAAGCAGTTTTTTCCAGTGTCTGAACCACGCCATACTCGGGGGACGGTAGAGGACGTTTCCAAAATCAAAAATAATCGTCTTAATGGTCATTTAGAGTGTCTATCTTTCTAATCTATTGCTATTGGCTTTCGCAGGATTCATTATATCAGGTGTCATTCCTAATTTCACCAAACATCCGCTGGATGTGACAAAAAAAGGCAGTACAACCTAAAAGAAGGTAAAATAAAAATCATCAAAACCTGTAAATCATCCATACTATCAGAAATTAAAGGAAATTATGGAACGAACAGTCCCAACCCGTGCATCTGATGAAATCGATCTGTATCTCCGCACCATTTATTCTTTGCTGCGGTCAACAACACGGGTCCACATCCGGACGCTGGAAGAGGTCCACGCCGGGATGAATTCCTCCCTGCACCCTTTCGCGCGGTCGGAAAGACCTGACCTGTCCTCGTTCATTTATGCCGTACTGCGCCTGCCGGCCTGCATTATTGATGTAAAGGTTGTCATGATGGGGCAGAGCGCAACGGTGTTCATGCAGGCAGGTCAGGAAAATGTCGAAAACTGGACTGAAGTGTCTGCCCGCGCCCGCAGGCGGCGTTGTTTTTATAACGGGAAGGATTTATTGGCCTGTTATATTGCCTCCCGTTCGGATATTGACGATGTCATTCCGTTAATGACGGCTTTCCAGATCGAATGGAATAAATTACATACCCTCTTGCAGGATTACTCAGAAACTCAAATTGAAGCGGTTGAACAAGGAACGGCTGAGGATATGCAGGCACTGGCCGACACCCTTCAACTCTCATTGGACGGGCTTTTCCGGTTGGACACCATCTGGGGAGATCAATTCAAAACCATGCTCAAACGGATCAAGGCAGAGAAAATGGACCTGGCAATCCAGCTCTTCAGCGGATCCTTAAATGAATACCGAAGAGCGACCCGGTTTTGGTGGGACAACATTGAACACCGCTACCCTGAAATCGCAAACCACCCGGTCTATTTCGTCTCCAGCAACACCCACAGCATCCCCAATTTAATGACGGGTTTCGCCCTATCCTACCAGGAACGCCTGGCGGATTACCTGCACAATGACGGCGATAAAGCCTTGCTGTCGGAATGGCGGGATATCAACCACGAAGAGGTACCCTCACGCCCAGAAAACTTCCTGTATTACATCATGAAGAAGTTTCAGTCCACCCCGGAAGGTATTGAGCTGCTTAACGACCAGATGGAATATGAAAAGCAATGCGGTATTCACCGTTTCCCCAGCGAGCACGCCTTTGACGTGGAAGCTCAAATCATTGAGCTGGCCTCCCTCAATCCCGAGACCATTGACCCCCGCCTCAGACCCAACTCCTTTTCCGGGGTGGCGATGGATTGGTCTTTCCTAAAGAAGAGCGACGCCCTGATCCTGAACATCGACTATCCTCTGGGTCTGGCTGCCTATAACCTGCTGGTCAAGATAGCTGAACATGCCAGCCCGCT
>DPKV01000030.1 GCA_003542325.1 Anaerolineaceae bacterium | reverse complement strand
TCCGTGGAATAGTGGATCAGGGCTGCACCCAGGCGTTTGGCTTCCTCGGCGAGAACGCCCGGCCCAATGCCGTTAATCGCCATCGCCAGTTCGGGTTCGCTTTCCGCCTTATCCACGTTTGTGTATGCTGTGGCATTGACGATAATATCCGGTTGGGATTGCCGGACGATGTTACGGATGTTATCCGGATCTGCCATATCAATTTGGGGAAAATCCAGCGCGGTCAACTCTCCAAGGGTCAGCAGCGTTCGATTTAGCTCCCAGCCGACCTGTCCGGTATTACCTAATAAAAGAATCTTGTTCATAAATGTAATTTTACCTTAATGATGAAAGAAAAATATTCAAACCACAAAGAACGCAAAGATTCACAAAGGAATGATTCATATCTTCTTGAAACGACTAAAAGACTTTACGTTTGATCCCATCCTTGAGCTTTATAACATTAAAATTGATAAGGTAACCTAATCGAATGTTTGATAGTTTCAGATAGGTCAATAACTGCGCCTCAAAAAGGGGAATCATTTTTTCTACTGCTTTCAGTTCCAACACAACGCAGTGTTCAACCAGGATATCCATCCGGAGTCCAGCATCCAGAATGTTTCCATCATAAATGACTGGGAGAATCTTCTGAGTCTCAACAACAAGTCCCTGATTCAACAATTCATAAGATAGAGCTTTTTCATAAACCGATTCCAGTAAACCTGGTCCCAAAGTTGTGTGTACCTTGAATGCAGCGTTCAAACAAAATTTTCCAATCCTTTCTACCTCTAGAGGGATGGATGAATATTTCTTTGTCGATTGTTGGTTTAAGTCATCCAATTTCCCTCCAGATATAGTCTGCTTTTTACTCAAAACAATCTACCACAAAGGACACCAAGGAACACAAAGAAGGAATTTCTAACCTTTGTGCGCTTCGTGCCCTTTGTGGTTATCTTTCCTCTGCCAAGCGCGACAAATACTCTCCATAACGATTCCCATTGAAGGTCTCTGCCAGATGATTCAATTGATCTCTATCGATAAAACCCCTCCGGAATGCAATCTCTTCAGGGCAGGAGATCATCATGCCTTGCCGGTCTTCCACAGCCTGGACGAAATTTGAAGCCTGCAACAAGGAGTGATGCATACCCGCATCCAGCCAGGCAATTCCCCTTCCCAAAGGTTCAACTCGTAATCCGCCTTTTTCCATATAGGTCTGGTTTAGGTCCGTAATTTCAATCTCACCTCTGGCGGAGGGTTTTAGCCCCCTGGCATAGTCAACCACAGAACGATCATAGAAGTAGATTCCCGGTACGGCATAATTCGAACGCGGTTTCTTCGGTTTTTCCTCCAGGCTGATCGCTCGGCCAGACTCATCAAACTCAACCACACCATAACGCTCAGGGTCATTAACAGGATAGGCAAAGATCACCGCACCTTTTTCGAGACCGGCTGCTTTGCGGAGAATGGCTGGCAAACCCTGACCGAAGAAAATATTATCACCCAGAATCAACGCTACGGGTTGGTCAGCAATAAAATCCGCGCCGACGATAAAAGCATCCGCCAGTCCCCTGGGTTCCGATTGGATGGTGTAGGAGAAATCCAGCCCCCATTGGGACCCATCTCCCAAAAGTCTTTGATATTGTCCCTGATCTTCAGGTGTTGTAATGATCAGAATTTCCCGAATGTCCGCCAGCATCAACATGGATAAAGGGTAGTAAATCATCGGTTTATCATAAACAGGCAAGAGCTGCTTGCTGATGCCCATAGTCAACGGAAAGAGCCGCGTACCTTTTCCACCCGCCAAAATTATTCCCTTCATGCCTGACCTCTCCGCTGATAATTGACCTTGACCCATTTCTGAAAATCTTTTTCTTTAATGATTGCATCAAGCCATGCGTTGTTGTCCAGATACCACTCAACCGTATTGCGCAAACCCTCTTTTAGGTTATGCCTGGGCTGCCAACCGAGTTCTGCGTCAATTTTGGAAATATTCATCGCATACCTGCGATCGTGTCCCGGTCGGTCCTTTACATATTCGATCAACCGGGAATGGGGTTGACCGTCGTCGCCAACACCTTCCTCATCAAGGATTGAACAAATCGTCTCCACAATCTCAATATTTGTAGGCTGGTTACCCCCGCCAATGTTATAGCTTTCGCCGTCTCGACCGTTTTGAAGAATGGTCCAGATTGCATCGCAATGGTCTTCCACATATAGCCAATCCCGTATTTGTTTTCCATCCCCATAAATCGGTAATCCCTTTTCGTTGATGGCGTTCAAGATCATCAAAGGGATCAATTTCTCAGGGAATTGATACGGGCCATAGTTGTTGGAGCAGTTTGAAATGGTGAAAGGCAGTCCGAAAGAATGCCCATAAGCACGAACGAGATGATCACTGCTGGCTTTTGATGCGGCATAAGGAGAATTAGGCGCATAGGGCGTTGTTTCTTCAAATGCCGGGTCTTCAGGAGCCAGTGTGCCGAAGACTTCATCTGTCGAGACATGATGGAATCGTACCTGCGTATTATCAAATTTACCCTCGGTTAACCAGACTTTACGAGCCGCCTCCAGCAGCGTGTAGGTGCCAACAATATTGGTTTGGATAAAGGCACCGGGACCTTCCAGTGACCGGTCAACATGCGTTTCTGCTGCGAAATGGACAATCGCATCAACTTTACTGTCTCTAAGTATCGATTCTACGAGGTCCTGATCACAAATATCCCCGTTAATAAATGTGTAGTATTCCTGGGCGGGCAAACCTTTCAGGTTTTCCAAACTCCCGGCGTAGGTTAGCAGGTCCAGATTAATCACTCTTGTTTTAGGGCTCTGGTTCTGAATGTAACGAATGAAGTTCGATCCAATGAAACCTGCTCCACCCGTAACCAATACAGTATTAATCACTCGAAAACCTCCGCATCTGCAAATAAAACGCCTGCAGCATCTTTTTCTGAAATTATCGGTTGTTTATTTTCGGGAATAGGCCAATCGATCGCCAAATCAAGGTCATTCCAACGAATACAACGTTCATTTTCCCGATCATAATAGTCAGTCGTTTTATAGATAACATCGGCTCTTTCCGATAACGTCAGGAACCCATGGGCAAATCCGGGGGGAACCCAAAGCTGTTCCTTATTATCTGCTGAGAGGTAGGCCCCAACCCAGCGCCCAAAATATGCAGAGTTCTTTCGTAAATCAACGGCGACATCAAATATCTCCCCCCTCACCACACGCATCAATTTTCCTTGAGTATGTTTTACCTGATAATGCAACCCGCGCAGTGTAAATAAGCCTGATGACGACTGGTTGTCCTGAACAAAATTACCATCGATGCCGGCTTGTGAAAACAACTCCTTCCGGAATGTTTCCATAAAATAGCCGCGCTCATCCCCAAACACTTGCGGTTTGATCCGCATCACATCTGGATTTTCTGTAGCAATAAATTCCATGGGTTGGTTCTGTTCCTTTAAGTCTTAGTAAAATTGATTATAACTTATTCAGGACAGACACATCTGATATCCGTGAGACTTTTTTCAATTAATTTTTTCGGAGATTATTATCTAGCGCCCTAAAGCATGAAGATATTCATCGCATACTTCGTCCGTGGCTCCAACGCTCTGGATCATTCCCCGATCCAACCACATCACACGTTGGCTGATCGCTCTCACCTGATCGACCGAGTGAGAGACGATCACGACCGTTGCACCGCTTTCACGAAAGGCAGTCATCCTGGTGATGCATTTCTCTTGAAAAGCAACATCCCCCACAGATAATACCTCATCTAAGATGAGAATATCAGGTTTCCAGGCTGTTGCAACCGCAAAGCCCAAACGTGCATTCATGCCGGAGGAATAGGTCCTGATCGGTGCTTCGATAAAATCACCGATCTCGGCAAAATCGATGATTTCATCAATTTTGTTATTGACTTCTTTTCTCGTGTGACCCAGAAGGGTTGCATTGAGGTAGATATTCTCCCGGCCTGTCAATTCAGGATGAAAACCTGCGCCGAGTTGCAAGAGGGGGCTGACCGTGCCATTAATCCATAACCGTCCCTCACCAGGGATCAATACCCTGGATATCACTTTAAGGAGGGTCGATTTTCCCGCGCCATTTCGGCCCAGAATGCCAAATATTTCGCCTTGCTTTATCTCAAGATTGATATCCTTCAAAGCTAAAAATGAACTGTGTTTTATCTTGCCTTGAACCAGACGAATTATATATTCTTTAAAGGTCCCGATCGCTTCACTTGGAATCCGGTATTGAACTGAAACGTTTTCCAATAGGATCGCAACATCGGGTTGAGGCTCTGAGTAAGGGGTTATTTTAGACATGATATGCGAAAGAATCTGCTTTCTTACAGAAGAAAAGCCAACCAATGATAAGGATGCCAAATGAGACCACAGCAGTGGCAGCCCAGGTTTGCCAATGAGGTATAAACCCATCAATAACGAGAATCCGGAAGAGATTTACAATGTAGTAGAAAGGATTGACATACAGAAGCAATCCGTTCAGAACCTCTCGATAGAAATCCAGCGGCAGAATGATCGGCGTTAAATACATCCATGCCGTAAGAATCACAGGGTATAAATCAGCAACATCCGGAAAATAGGCGGCCAGACTTGAAATAAGCAGGGCCACTCCCAATGTAAATGAAAGAAGAAAGATAAGAAAAACAGGTAACAATAAAGCAGACCAATGCAAAGTCACCTTTGAAAATAACATTATCAGCACTAACGGTACCAGGGAAAGCAAGAAATTAACAACACCTGCCAGAACTGTGGACACAACAAAAGCTGTTCGAGGCAGGTAAATCTGTTTATACAATTGACTCCCCCAGACCATGGAATTCATCGACATACTTGTTGACTGAGAGAACATTGTCCAGCAGATGACACCACTTAAGACATACGCGCCATAGGATTCAGGCTGGCCAAAAACCTTTGAAAACACTGTGACCATGATCAACAT
>DPKV01000188.1 GCA_003542325.1 Anaerolineaceae bacterium | reverse complement strand
CCTGCATGGTGTGCCGGGCCAGGTCGGCCTGGTTCGAGACGAGCCAGAGGGGGAGGTCGATTTCAGGCCAGAGCTTTTCAAGGAAGGAGGGGTTGGGCCAGAACCAGTAAAACGGGTTCAGGCCTTTGAGATACCGGGTGATGTAGGTCAGGATTTTTTCGTAAAGCGGGATCGGTTTGGCCCAGTAGGAATTGAGCTGGATCAGGTGCTGGAGGCGGGCCTGACCCTGGGTCAGCGAGAAACGCAGGAAGGGGAGGACCAGCAGGATCAGCAGACCCAGGCCGATCAGGGCTGTTTTGCGGTGCTGCCAGTGGTACTTGCCGTCGGCGATCAGCAGCATCAGGCCGGTGACCACCACGATCACCTGCCCGGGGCTGTAGGCATAAAAAGCCAGCGCGCCAAACAGCAGGGCGGGATACAGGGCCCATAAGCGCCCTTTGCGATAAAGCAGATAAAAGTATAGAAAGGCGGCATACATGGAGACCATGAGCGCTGTTTCAAAGGCTGTTCGGGAATGCAGGAACCAGGCGGGGACGGCTGCCAGCAGGAGCGGCCCCAGCCACCAGGTTTGACTGTGGAGCGCATGCTTGAGGGTCAGCCCCAGCGACACAGCGGCCACCAGGGTTAGCAGGGCGGCGACGCCCCGGGTGACCCAAATGGATTTTCCCAGGAGCAGGGTCGGCAGGACCTGGGCGTAGACGGACAGGCTGAGGTTATACTGCCCGCCGTTCTTAAAATAAGTTGGCAGCAGGGTTCCCTCCGCGTTTCGGAAGCCGTTGGCCAGGAGGTCGGCGGCCTGCTGCGTCTGGATGGCTTCGTCGGTGAAGAAGTAGATGGGGAAATCCGGCAGGCGGATCAGCCGGGTCAGGAGGTAAACCGCCAGCGACAGGATAAACAGCCAGGTCCCCAGCCGCGGGTGGTGATCGGCGGAAAAGGTTTTTATTGGGGATGTCTTATCTACCTGATCCTGCCTGGACATTTTCTTTCCATTTAATTTTCTTGTCATTGCGAGGCGGCCCATAGGGCCAACGAAGCAATCTACGGATGTTGATTAATTCAGCATGTCTCCAGTGCTCGTTTATTGAAGTTGGGTAACCAATTCACTTATTTATCTCTAAATGGTCTTAGAGTAGTTCATCATGGATTGTAATTCCGTAGATTGCTTCGTCACTTCGTTCCTCGCAATGACAAGAATTCATCATCGCTTTTGAAAATGAAGTAGAGATGAAATCTTTTACGTTTCTCCTTTTCGATAATCATTACTTATAGTTGTAAACCTAAGGCAAGATCGTTAGAACGCCCAGGGAATCTGCTGCCAGTTTCCCCTGCTGGCGGCCGGGTAGCCGCCGAAGGTGAACCAGATTTGACGGCTGGCAGGATGATATAGATTTGCATAGATCGTGCCGTAATCGGGGCCGCGCTGCTCAATGGTGGGTTCTGCGAGGACGGCCATCAGGTCGTTCGGCTGCAGGGATTGCGGCAGGGCGTTCAGGTGCGCCTGCAGCGCTTCCAAACGGGCAACCGATTTTGGCGCATAGTCCTTAGAGGGTTGCGGTGTGGGCAGGTGCTGGTAATGATTGGTTCCTGCCAGAAACGCCTGGTCGATGTCGCGTCGAAAGACCTGTGTGGGAGAACATTCAATGATCGCCCCGTCACCGTTATTACCTTCCAGCGCAAAGATCAGCATGCCGCTGGTCCGGGTTGTCTCCCGCAATCTGGATTCAATCTCATCTACATTTTTGCAGGTTTCGAGGAGTTCGGTCAGCAGCACATAAGGTGTCCAGCCGCTGATGGTGACGGACTCAAAAGACGGCAGCCAGTTATAGTGGAGCCACAACCCGGCCTGGTTCAGACCGGTCGCCGCGAAGAGTTCCCCCCGCATACCGAAGTTGATCGTCCCCAGCCGCCCGGTGATGTGGCGGCGGATGGCGTAACTCCATAAGTCGGGCACCCACAGGTCATTGTTGCGCCCCAGCCAAATGGTGCCGTCCCGCCGGAGGAGGAATCCGCTGCACCCTGTGCTGCTGCCGGCATCCGCATAATTCCATTCGGCAATCCAGCGGATGGGAACGCCCGACCCATCGGCCAAACCTTCCAATTCCATTCGGAAGCGTTGGGGGAGGGTCTCAAACCAGGCCATCGCACCTTCCGTGAGCGATTTGTTGTCGATCTCACCGAATTTCAAAGGGCCGTCGCTGAGGTAGTGGTCAATGTCTTTCGTTAACTGGGCCTGCAAAGCTTCGCCCATGAGCAGTCCCACCTGGTAGGGCGTGCCGCTGACCCGGAGGTAGCGCTCTTCCGGGATACGGTTTATCGACCTAAATTCATTTTGATTGGCATTCATATTCCCATTATAGCCCAGACCAGTCGTATGAACCTGTAGGGGTTGTTTGCAACAACCCCTACAGCTGACCTTGATAATTAAAAATGAAGTTTTTTTCTTTATTCCAACCGACTTTAAGGTATCATATATGATTGATAAAATGCACACCATATCGATGCTATTGGACGGTCTTATGACAGATAAAATCACACCCGAACTTTTTGAACACCTGGTGGAACTGGGGGCCTTTGAATTCAACCCGGAAGAAGCGGATTACCTGCGACGGGAACTCAACAAGCAGTTGAAAGTCGTTCATCAGCTTGAAGCGGTGCCGGTTGGAGAAGATGTGCCGCTGGCCTCTCATGGCGTGCCCTATACTGCCGACATCCGCCCCGGACTCCGGGAAGATGTCTGGGACCCCTGTGAGAACCCGGCGGAGATCCTGGCCCAGGCCCCGCAGGTGGAAGATGGCTACATTATCGTCCCCGATATTCCCCATACGAAGCTGGACTGAACGATGACACTGATGGAACTTTCTGCATTTGAAATTGCCCAACGCGTCCGGCAGGGCGACCTGTCCGCCGCGGAAGTGTTGGATGCCGCCCTGGCGCGGATCGCTGCGGTTGACGGGCGTCCTGGAACACTGGACGCTGGTGAGTTGACCGAAGAAGACAAACAGAAGGTGCATGCCTTCATCACCCTGACGGCTGACCGGGCCCGTGAGCAGGCGGAGGCCGTGGACGCGAAGGTGAAAGCCGGTGAACCGGTTGGTCCGCTGGCGGGGGTGCCCCTGACGGTCAAGGATATTTTCACTGTCAAGGACACGCCTTCCACCGCCGCTTCCAAAATCCTGGCGAACTTTTCCGCGCCGTATACGGCGAGCGCCGTTGAACGATTGGAAGCGGCTGGTGCAATCACCCTCGGCAAGGTCAACCTGGATGAATTCACCTACGGCTCTTCTTCCGAATCCTCCGCTTTCCAGCCTTCTCCCCGCAACCCCTGGGATCCCTCCCGCGTACCGGGCGGGTCATCCGGCGGTTCCACAGCTTCTGTCGCGGCCGGTGAAGCGCCGCTCTCATTAGGGACGGATACCGCCGGTTCAATCCGCCAGCCTGCCGCTTTTTGCGGCGTCGTCGGTCTTAAGCCGACTTACGGACGGGTCTCCCGCTATGGGCTGATCGCTTTTGGTTCCTCGCTGGATTGTCCCGGGCCGGTCTCCCGTGATGTCCGGGATGCCGCTCTGATGCTTTCCGTTATGGCCGGCGCGGACAAGCGTGACAGCACAGCCGCGACCGTGGCCGTGCCGGATTATCTCGCCAGCCTGGAACAGGGCGTGAACGGGCTGAGGATCGGGCTTTCACCGGATTATATGCAGATCACCTTCCCCGACCTCGAGACGGGCGAGCTGGTCCGCCAGGCGTTGCCGGAAGAGATTCGGGCGGCGACTTTCCACGCTGCTGAAGTCCTGGCGAAGCAGGGTGCTGAAATCGTGGAAGACGTCCCGATGCCCAATACGAGTTACGGCATCCCCGCCTATTTCGTCATCAGCCGGGTGGAAGCTGCTTCCAACCTGCACCGCTATGATGGCGTCAAGTACGGCTACCGGACGACCAGCGAATACCATGAACTGCGGGAGTTGTACCGCAAGTCCCGCGCGGAAGGCTTTGGCCTGCAGCCGAAACTGCGCATCCTGATGGGGATGTATGTCAGCGCCGCGCAGTACAGCGAGCAGTATTACGCCCGCGCCCTCAAGGTGCGGAGTATGATCCGTTCAGACTTTGAAAATGTTTTCAATGTGGACGGCGCGTACAAGCTGGATGCGCTGCTGACGCCCACTACGCCCACCACCGCCTTCAAAATGGCGGATGTCTATGGCGATTCGGTCCTGATGCAGTATGCCGACCAGTTGACCGTCCCGGCCAACCACGCCGGCATCCCCGGGATTTCGGTGCCGGGTGGGATCGCCGCCGATGGGCTGCCGATCGGGATTCAGCTGCTGGCCCCTGACTTTATGGAAGAAACGCTCTTCCAGGTCGGTCATGCCTATGAACAGGCGACTGCAGACGAAGCCTGGCGCAAGATAAAGCCAATGGTATTGAGATAAACGGGAAGAAACAATGACAGAATACGAAACCGTTATTGGGCTTGAAACCCATATCCAACTGAACACGACCACCAAGATCTTCTGCGGCTGCAAAGCCGATTCCTGGGAGGAATCGCCGAACACCAATATTTGTCCGGTCTGCACCGGGCTGCCGGGTGTCCTGCCGGTGTTGAACGCGGCTGCCGTCGAGAAAGGCGCCTTACTGGCCGCCGCCATGCACTCCGAAATCCGGCTGACCTCCTTCTTCGATCGGAAGAATTATTTCTATCCCGACCTGCCCAAGGGCTACCAGATCTCCCAATTTGACCTGTCGCTTGGCAAGGGTGGGCACATGGACCTGCCGATGCCGGATGGCAGCGCACGCAAGGTGAGCATCGCCAAATTGCATCTGGAAGAAGATGCCGGGAAGACAAAATATGAAGGTGGGCGGCGTTATGTGGACTTTAATCGCTGCGGTGTACCCCTGGTGGAAATGGTCACCGGGCCGGATTTGCGCGCTGCCGACGAAGCCGCACAATACCTGATCCGTCTGCGGCAGTTGCTGCGCTGGCTGGGCATTTCCGAGGCGAATATGGAAAAGGGACACTTGCGCTGTGACGCCAACGTCTCGATCCGCCCGGTGGGCAGTACCACGTTGAACACCAAGACCGAGATCAAGAACGTGAACTCGATTGAGGCTGTCCGGGCTGCGATCAACAAGGAAGTCGAGCGCCAGATCGAGGTGGTCGAATCAGGCGGCAGAATTGAGGCCTGGACGCTGGATTGGGACGACGCCAAGGGTAAGCTGACCATGATGCGCTCCAAGGAGACCGAAGCGGATTACCGCTATTTCCGTGAGCCGGATTTGCTCCCGCTGGAATTGACGGAAGAATGGCGGGAGGAGGTTTTGGCATCCCTGCCTGAACTGCCGCTGGAGCGCCGGGCGCGCTTCATAAAGGAGTATGACCTGCCGGAGTACGACGCGGATATTCTGACCAATGATAAGCCGATCTCGGAGTACTTTGAGGCCGCTGTGAAAGCCTATGGCGGCGACCCGAAGGTGGTTTCCAACTGGATTATGAACGAAAGCCTGCGGATGATGAATGATTTGGGACTCGACGCGGATGGTTTGGTGGTCAGACCGGAACACCTGGCCGCGGTCATCAAGCTGGTGGAGGCCGGGACGATCAACACTGCCACTGGTAAAAGCCTGCTGGCGAAAGTTCAGGAAACCGGCAAAGCCCCTGCGGAAATTGTTGCAGAAGAAGGCCTGGCGCAGGTCAGCGACGATTCAGCGCTGCAGCAGGTCATCGACAAATTGCTGGCTGACAACCCGGACGAGGTTGCCAGCTACCGGGGCGGCAAGGAAGGGCTGTTCGGGTGGTTCATGGGGCAGATGATGCGCGAGACGAAAGGTAAGGCTGACCCGAAGCTGAGCCGGGAGCTGCTGCAGAAGGCCCTGAAAGGTGAGAACTGATCCCGGCATTGACCGGACGGGTTGATTCGCGTAAAATAGAGTGGCGTTGCGGGCGTGGCCAAGTGGTAAGGCATCAGCCTTC
>DPKV01000190.1:1617-3192 GCA_003542325.1 Anaerolineaceae bacterium | reverse complement strand
CCGCACTTGCGCGCATCGAACGCGGCCACGGAAAAAATTTTTGAGGGTCGACACATGCTTCTCCTTGTAAGGAATTGATATCACAAGAAAAAAGCGTTTCGACACCTCCTGGGATGTAAAGAGAATTTTTCGATTATCCCAATTAATTTTACAAGGTCAAATTAGCTATTTACGGAGGCATTTCCTTTTGAATAGCCCGAAAAGTTTGCGAAAAGCTTATCTGGAAACCACGAATTTACAGGGCTTTTGGGTAAAACGGGAACAGCTGTTGTTGCCCACATCACCAATCGGCGATCCAGGCATTTCAGAGTTGGGTACATTGCAGATTTATAGTAACGACCATAGTAGGTTATCCACCCCAGAACGATCGGGTTGAACATCCTGGCCAGATCTTCCAGACTCTTGTCACTACGCTCTGGCCAGTGCCATTGCCGTGAGGTCTGGCGAATTGACTTGGCGGCCTTATCGCTGATCGCAGGGGAGAAGTTGATAAAATACTTTCCCCACTTATTTCTTGACCTCCTGGGTTGAAATGTATACCCAAGAAAATCAAATTTCGTACAGGGATATTCCTTCCGACGATCATCGTCTTTACAATAGACTATCTTCGTCTTCTCAGGATTTAACTCCAGCCCGACATCCCACATACGTGCACTCAGCTTTTCTTTCAGCCTCTCCGCATGAGCTTGGCTTTGACAGTGGCACACTGCATCATCGGCATATCTTTCAAACGGAATTGAGGGGTTTTCACGTTCCATCCATTTGTCGAATGCGTAATGCAGAAAGAGATTAGCCAGCAACGGGCTGACCACGCCTCCTTGCGGAGTCCCTTTCTTCGGATACAAGAGTGTCTCATCTGTCATGAGTATCGGGGCCTTCAGCCACCTCTCCACATACAGAAGGATCCACTTCTGATCCGTATGTCTGCGCACTGCTTTCATCATGAGATCATGATCGATATTGTCAAAGAATCCCTTGATATCAAGATCCAAAACCCAATTGAATTTCCAGCAATTCTTCCGTGCCTGACCGACTGCATCCAGCGCAGATTTGCCCGGCCGATAGCCATAAGAGTTGGGATGAAAATACTTTTCCAACTCCGGCTCCAGCTGCTGCTTCACAACCTGCTGGGCTATCCTGTCTGACACTGTCGGTATTCCAAGCGGCCTCATCCGTCCGTCACCTTTGGGTATTTCTACCCGAAGCACCGGTGACGGATAGTAACTGCCGGATGACATTCGATTCCAGAGCTTATACAGATTGCTTTGCAAATCCTTTTCAACCTCTTCAATCGACTGTCCATCTGCGCCGGCGGCTCCCTTGTTGGCCTTCGCCCGCTTATATGCTTCCCATACATCCACCTTGGAAATAGTAAACGGCTTTGCTTGTTTCAATCAAATCCTCCTGTCTCCAGTTGTCTTCATTACTCCAAGCTGGATAATGCTCCCCCTTCGCTCCAATTCCATTACAGAATCTTCATCGCTACTACGGGTTGCTCCGTCCCTGTGCTCTGCTTCGGTACTCTCATACTCGTGGGACCTCCACTTGTATTTCTCCCTTATCATCAGAGCGACA
>DPKV01000190.1:0-1576 GCA_003542325.1 Anaerolineaceae bacterium | reverse complement strand
TTTGACCTCATCCCTACGCTTTCGATGTCAGCACACTTGCTTGCTTCGATTTGTTCCGGAATGCAGAAGTCGATACTTTGCTGAGTTGCTCCGATCCCCTTGGGCGAAGTTCCAATTTGATGCGCCTCAAAGAGGAATCAAGAATAGCTTTCGTCTCCCCGATGTAGGCGAAATGCTGATTCCTCTTCCGCCCCTCGCCGAACAACGCCGAATAGTCGCCAAAGTCGATCAACTCATGGCCCTGGTCGACGAATTGGAAACTCACCTCGCCGCCTCCCGCTTCACCGCCAAAAACCTCCTCGAAGCCCTGGTCGCCGAACTCACCGCCGCCGGGGCACCATCTCGCAGAGGAGACGCCTAGCCGATGAAGCTCCGCCGCCTTTGGATTGACTGCTTCAAGAACCTGCGCAACTGCGAGGTCACCTTCAAGCAGCCCTACCTCCTCAACGCGGTGATCGGCGGCAACAGCAGCGGCAAGTCCAACCTGGTTACGCCACTGACCCCGTCGTGAACAAACGGGTCGAAAAAAGCACAATCCTCTTGAACCTCGACCACCCGCATTTCACCACCAAGAGGGAGCAACTCCGAAAGGACCTTGATAGAGATGTAAAGAGTCATGACAATTCGTCGGACGATCCCGAACACCAAGCAAAACTTCGCAACAATTTGGCCCAACGGATCTCGAAAACCGCCCCATTCAGCATAGCAGCCCGCCAATACCTCAGTGCCCAACGACATCTTGATTGGGTATCAGACCTCCTGAAGCACAACTGAACTGACGAATCAGTTCCTATCTAATCGATCACAACGAGCTGGATAAATGTAAGCCGAAACATCAAAAGTACCTTCCTCGCCCAGTCTCAGCTCAGCCGCCCATTATTTGTGCCTATGCCCGGCCATCCAGATTCGGATCTGCCTTCCGGATGGCAATCTTCGATACACTCAGGCCCGCCAGATCTTTTTGATTTCACAGCCTTCTTTTAAAAAACACGCCATCTCCCCGCCTGTCTTCACCGCTCATGCGCATGCCCTCCAGTGATGCAGCGGCAAAAGAAGACAATCGCGAAACGGGTAATGAACGAGGCCAGAGTTGACACGGTTTTCCAGCTTCAAGGGGTTATTATTCCACAATGATCAGCAAAAGAAACTCTTTGAGAAATTACCTTTACTTTCAAATCCAGTTACCCCTACAATTCCAGTTGTGGCGTAGAAGATGAACGGCGGCTGACTGGGGTCACACAATTTTATCATATCTCAACTGGGAGGTAGCATACATGCAGGAAGAATCGGTAGCACCCAAGGAACGAGTCAACATAACCTATCGCCCAGCAACCGGCGATGCCAAGGAAGAAGTTGAACTTCCGTTAAAAATGTTAATAGTGGGTGACTTCACCCTAGCAAAGGATGACAGGAGTGTTGAGGAACGCGATCCCATCAACATTGATAAAGATAACTTTAACGATGTCCTCAAGGCGCAGAATCTGGCGGTGGATTTGAGCGTAGCCAATACGCTGACCGACCAGCCTGACGAAAAAATGACGTTGAATCTGAAGTTCAACTCGTTGAAGGATTTCGA
>DPKV01000149.1 GCA_003542325.1 Anaerolineaceae bacterium | reverse complement strand
TGCCCCGCCAGATCAGAATGGTGATAAGGCTTGGGATGGTATAGGGGATTAATAGCAATGAACGCAGGATCTTTTTCCCTTTGAAGTTCGGATCACTATAGATCACAGCAATCAGCAATCCCAAGCCAAATGTCAGGACAAGGCTCATCGTGGCAAAGATGAAGTTCCACACAACAATGATCACCAATGGCCCACGCAAACCTGGACTGGTTGCAAATTCTACGAAGTTATCAAAACCGATAATTTCCGTATAGCCCGGGATTAACTTGGTGCCATCGGTTGCTGTCCAGGTGCCTTCAATTTCTCGGAAAGTTTTTCCGTCCCGGACATCGGTGAAAATATTTGTATCAGGATCATATTCATAAAGCGGCAGTAATTCCGCCGCTTCCGATGGCGAGCGCACTTGAATGGTACGATCGGCTTCTCCAAATAAAATATTCGTCAAATTTGCGTCAGTTGAAGCTGTGATCTTGTTCAACCTGGTGTAGCCTTCGATAGTCTTTGGTACACCCTTATCATCCAATTCGCCGATCCCATTCTCACCTGGAATAACCTCCAGCGTATGCTCTTCTGCATCCGCGTCCACCATCCTGACAATAGTGGTATTTCCGTATGTATCCTTCAACCATAATAAATAGTCATTCGTGTCAGAGCGGAACGCGACCCACTCATATGATTTTCCCGTTTCAGGAAGGTATTTTTGCTTGCTGATCTGTTCAATGGCAAGTGCTTTTGAGATCAAATGGCCATCACCATAATTGGTAAAGCCATTATAGATCGTGAAAAGGATTGGGAAAATGGAGAACAGCAGCCAGGCTGACAGTCCAATCGACATCCATTTTAAATGTCTTAATTTTGGAATGAGAAAAGAAACAGTAATGAGCAGGATAATCAATCCCACCACAATCGCGAGCGGGACATAATCCAGATCCACCAGTCGATATGTGAAATATCCAAGGATGAGATCAACTGCAATGATAATGATGTATTTCAAGATGGAAGAAACACCGGAAATTATTTTCTTTGCTGCAGAAGTTGATATGCTACTGCTATTTTCCATTCCCTGCTTCTCCTTTCAATGTGAATAGAGGAGACCAAAATACTGGTCTCCTCTGACTGTTTGTTACTAGCTGTTTACGGGAGTACGATCTCAAGCAGGTGGGTATCCGGATCGTAGATGAAGGTTACATCACCATCAGCCGCAACGGTGAACATATAATTGTCACCACCGGCTACGCCATCCACACCATAGTTTGTATCCCAACCACCATCCAAAGCGACCTTGACTTCATAGTCGCCAGCAGGAATGGTGAACGTACCGGTATATAGTCCATCGTCACCCATCGTCAGGGCAGTGGTTGCACAAGCGGGATTCCACTCACATTCGGGATCGACCTGTACCTGCCATGAACCTGGAACATTAACCATACCCGTTGTATCACTTGCGATGGCAGTCACAATGGCTTCCGCAGCGAAGGTATAGGCTTCTTCAGGTGTCTTTTCGCCATTCAAAATGAAGGTCAAAGCATTACCCCAGTCGCCCCAGACCTTGCCCATTTCAGGAATAGCAGGCATGGGCTGTGCACCTTCACCAGCTTCAGCAATCAAAGCCAGGTCAGGATCGGTCATCTGCTCAAGAGCGGGAAGGAAAGCAGGCACACGGGGATCGTTTTCCACGAATTTCAGCATGGATTCTTCCGTCGCCACGTACTCGGTCAGGAAGGCTTCAGCCAGTAAGATATTCTCACTGAAGGCATTGATCATGAAGCCCTGAACGCCCAGGAACGGAACGCCGCCATCGGGGAATTTCGCGATGCTGAAGGGGGTACCAGCCGCACGGAGGTTGGTCAATTCCCACGGTCCATTCATGAAGAATGCAACCTGGCCGTTAAGGAACAAGGACTTCGCGGTGGTGTTGTCGGTATTATCCGAAAGGATGCCGTCATCCACCCACTGCTTGGCCATCTCGCCAAAGGCAATCATACCTTCGCCGCCAACGCCAACATCCTGTGGGTTATAGTCGCCGTTTTCATCCAGGCCGAAGATATAACCACCCTGAGAGGTCATCCAGGGATAAGCATCATAGGAGGTGCCGGCCAGGACAATACCATATTCAACCAAACCTTCATCAATCAGTTGTCTGCTGATGTCATAAACTTCCTGCCAGGTTGTCGGCGGGGTCTCAACCAGGTCGGTGTTGTAGAAAAAGCCAAGGTTTTCTGTGGCATAAGGCATCCCATAAAGTTGCCCTTCATAGGTGAAGGCTTTCAGGGCCTCAGGTGCAAATTGATCCACCTTGGCGCCCAGATCCACTGGAGCAGCCAAACCACTGGCCACAATCGCTGCTGCCTGGTCATGCGCCACGATAATGATATCGGGGCCTTCACCGGCAGGAGCAGCAACCAGGAATTGATCACGAATACCGGAGATATTTTCAACAACCAGTTCCACATTGTATTCAGCCAGGAAATCAGCAGCCAGTTCATTCAGAACGGGAGCGCGTTGCTCATCCGCCCAAATTCTCAGGGTTGCGACTGGTTCTTCAACAACCGGTTCTTCGGTGACTTCATCGGTCGGCTCTTCAGTGACGACATCGGTTGGTTCTTCCACAACTGGTGCTTCGGTCGCAGGTTTGCATGCCGCAAAAACCAGTGAGAAGACAATAAGCAGGGTTAGTACGAGCAATTTCTTTTTCATTTTAAGTAAATCTCCTCCGAAACTAAGAATTGACTTTGTTTACCAACGATTTTCGATAAAACAGCCGATAAAACCACCTCCTTTTATTTGAAATTGAATTATGCACACAAGCAACAAGCTCGAATAATTCGAGTTTTGGCATTTCCTACGAGCGTGCGAAAAGAATTCCAGTTTTTGTTCGAGTGATATTTTATTCCCCAGCAAATAAATTCCTTTTGGATGTTCTGTGTTCGTTCCATCCCAATCCGCCTTTTTCACCATTTGCCAAATTTCCGGCTATAACACCTCAAATTTATTTTTGAGGCTTCAGCGAAAGTATCAAGAAGTACAGCCACATTATCAGAACGAGTCTTATTCTAGAATCATCACTATAATTCTGTCAAGAGTTTACATACTGCTAATGTCTTATTAACAAAACTGCTTCTATGGAAGCTCTTTCATCATAAATTAAATTAAACATGCATTATGCAATGCAATTTTCATTATATCGCTACATGTTTGAAAGAGTCAAAGGTTAATTGGGTATTGTTAATGTTAACGTTTATTAACATTACGTCCATTACTATTTATCCCTTCCCAATTCAGTTTTGCATAGGCAACCTCGCCTTCAGTAAACGTTGCTGCAAATGGCCAGCCGCAAGTTGTAACATACCATTCCCCTTCTAAAGTTATATAAACCGGCGCATGGCAGGCTAACCGTGAAATCAAAGAGTCTGTTCGCGTTTTCTCCCTGTACACTCCGAAATCATAGGGGGATTGAGACTGAAATATGAGCGTGTTATTATAAGCTTTTCGATTGAGAAATATCTTGATTTGAAGGAGTACCGCACTCAAGATAAAGGATTCGTTATTATAAGTCACCGATAAATAATAGCGACCACCACGCTGAATGAGAAATGGTGATTCCATCGAACCGGTAATAAAATTCTTCTCCGAACCCCAGGTGCTGGACAAGGCGGGACGGATATACTGCCAATGAACCAGATCAAAGGATTGATAAAGGTCTATTCTTGAAAACCATCGCCCCCTTCCCGTGGCGTATAACAGCCATTGTCCAGGTGTAATTTCGACGATCATTCCATCACGGAAGAACTTGTGAAAAGGTTTCTCCATTACGGTTTCCTTATTCGTCCAGGAAATGCCATCACGGGATGTCATGTGCTGTAATTGATGCGGGGACCAGAATAAATGGTATTTATCTTCCGCCCTGACCACAAAAGGCACCCAGGCCAGAGATTCGCCTTTTAGGATGGGTGTTTCTTCATGAAAGTTTTCCTTAGGCGGGAATGATTCCCCGACACAAACTGCAAATTGATGTTCGAGTTTGTAATCCCCCTTACTGTGGCT
>DPKV01000082.1 GCA_003542325.1 Anaerolineaceae bacterium | reverse complement strand
GAACTGGGTTCGGTTGACCCAGTAATCGGTGTTGGCATAGCCCAGAGCGTCCATGACCTCGTCCGGGCGTCCGGTTGACGCTGGCTCCGCGTTGAGGTTCATCCACAATCCAATTTCATCCGCTTCCATCTCTCTGATTTCCAGAGCATGGATCAACGGCCGCAGGTCATAGGTCTTCTTGCGGCGGGTGCGGATGATGGATTTGGCATCCAGCAGTGTCGTCACTTTTTCTTCAAGGGCTTCCCGGTCCTGGGGATCAAAGAAATGAATTTCATATTCGCTGGCCGTGATCCGGGTCTGGATGGCGTCTTCCCGCAGGTCAACGGTGCTGACGGAGAGGATTTCCAGCCCGGGTGGGGCGGTTGTGGACAGCCTTTCTTTGATCTCCTCTTCCGGCAGGGGTTCGTTCATCCAGAAGTCGAGCAGTTCGGCTTCGCTGGTGAAGCCCAGCGGGAGTGCGGAAGCCAGATTGAGCCGGGCGCGGGGGTGATAGCCCTCAGAATAGCGCAAGGGCAATTTCGTTCGACGGAGGAGGCGTTCCCAGATGCGCTGCAGGTCAAGGTGGCCGGTGAAGCGCAGGCTGGGGCCTTTTGTGTAGTGGACACGGATACGGGTGATCTGTTCTTGTGGGGTCATCTCAGGGGCACTTCCAGCCGCCATCGGGGGCGAGTAATCGGAGTTCGTTGAAATTGGACAGAATGCCGCAGATATAGCAGCCGCCGCGGCAGTCGGGCCGAGTCTGACCGGTTTGGCTCCATTCGTAATCCTTCTGGAGGAAGGCTTTGTGGACACCGGCGTTGATGTGGTCCCAGGGGAGGACTTCATCCAGGCCCCTGGCGCGGTAGCTGTAGTAGTCGGGGTCGACCCCGGTCTGGGCAAAGGCTTTCCGCCAATGCTCCGGGTTGAACTGATCTGTCCAGGCGTCAAACCGAGCCCCGTTTTGCCAGGCGTGGAAGATCACGTCTGCCAGGCGGCGGTCACCGCGTGAGAGCCAGGATTCCAGCAGGGAGGCTTCCGGATTGTTCCAGGTCATCTTAATCTTGCTCCCGTGCATCCCTTCGTGCAGGATGGCGATCTTGCGGGCGATGGTTTCGGTGTCGTTGAAGCCGACCCACTGGAAGGGGGTGTGGGGTTNNGGGGTTTGGGGATGAAGGTGCTGATCCCGGCATGGACATGGGTGCGGCCGCCGGCGATGCGTTTACCTTCCTGGAGGATGGCCTTGCACAGTTCGGCAATAGCGGCCACGTCCTCATCAGTCTCCTGCGGATGACCGATCATGAAGTAGAGTTTCAGGGACTTCCAACCGTGTTTGAACACTGAGCGAACGGTGTCCATCAGCTCGGCGTCGCTGATCGGTTTGTTGATGATATTCCGCAGCCGTTCTGTCCCGGCCTCGGGGGCAATGGTGAAGCCGCCGCCGGGAGAAAGGGATTGAAGGACGTCCATCAGGTCTTCGGTGAAGGACTCGATCCGCAGGGAGGGCAGGGTGATATTGACCTGCTGTTCTTCCAGCAGCGCACGCAGACCTTCAATCAGGGGGATGATATTCGTATAGTCAGATGATGAAAGGGAAAGGAGGCTGACCTCTTCATACCCGGTCTGGTCCAACCCGGCCCGCAGAGCGGTTAGGATCTCGTTGATGGGTCTTTCCCGGATGGGACGGTTGACCATCCCGGCGTGGCAGAAGCGGCAGCCGCGGGTACAGCCGCGCATGATCTCCACGCTGACCCGTTCCTGGGCGACTTCAATGTTGGGCACCAGGAAGCGGGAGAGGGGTTTGGGGAGCTCCGCCACGATGCGCTTCGTCACCACGGGCGAGGCGGCCGGGTGGTTGGGTGTGATGCTCTGGATCGTCCCGTCCGGGAGATAGGTCACGTCATAAAGGGAAGGAACGTAGATGCCCGGGATACCGGCCAGCCGGAGCAGAAGGGCTTGTTTGTTTTCCCCTGTTCCCCGCCAGGCCTGCTGTGCAGTGACCACGTCCACCAGGGCTTCTTCTCCCTCGCCGACCACAAAAGCGTCCACAAAGGCTGTCACGGGCTCGGGGTTATAGACGGACTGGCCGCCGACAACCACCAATGGATGAGACTCGTCACGATCCTGAGAGTAAAGAGGTATTTGAGACAGATCGAGGATATTCAGGAAGTTGGTATAGAGGGTTTCATAAGGCAGGCTGACCCCGAGAACGTCGAACTCAGCGAGGGAACGCTTGCTCTCCAGGCTGTATAACGGTAGTTCGTGATCACGCAGGGCAGCTTCCATATCCAGCCAGGGTGCAAAAGCCCGTTCCGCAGCAACATCAGGCCGCTGGTTAAGGATGTCGTAAAGAATGGCCATGCCGAGGTTGGATTGACCGAGGTCGTAGATGTCTGGGAAGACCAGGGCGACATGGGTCCGGACGGAGTCCCAGGGCTTGACGATCTGGTTGAGCTCCCCGCCCACATAACGGCCGGGTTTGACGACCGAGGGCAGCAAACGCGAGACGCCACGCCAAAGTAGGTTCCCGTTCGTTTCAGTCATTTAGAAGGTGCCTTTGTAGCTGCCGCCATCGACGGTCAGCATGACACCGGTGATGTAGGAGGCCGCAGGAGAGAGCAGGAATGCGGCCGCGTTGGCGAATTCCTGAGGTGTTGCCATCCGGCCCAGCGCGGCCTCTGAGTTCTGGACTGCTAATTCTTCTTCAAGCGATGTGCCTTTGCGTTCAGCCCGGTCTTTCAAAAGCTGCTCCACCCGGGAGGTTTTTGTCCAGGAGGGAAGGATCGAGTTAAAGCGGATGCCGTCCGAGCCGAGTTCCAGAGCCAGGGTTTTGGTCAGGCCAATGGTCGCTGAACGGATGCTGTTGGAAAGGACCAGGTTCGGGATGGGCTGTTTGACGGACATGGAGGTGACCGTCAGGACGGAAGGCGTTTCAGACAGGCGCAGGTGCGGCAGGGCTGCCCGGATCAACCGGACGTGGCTCATAAAAGATGACTCAATTGCTTTACCCCAGGTTTCATCCGCAATGGCTTCAAAAGCAGCCGGTGGCGGACCGCCTGCGTTGGTAAAGAGCAAATCCAACCCGCCAAATTCAGCGACGACAGCTTCCACAAGCTGTTTGGGCACGGCGGGGTCGGTGACATCGCCGGCGAGGGTAAGCACCTCACAGCCTTCGCCTGCCAAGACAAGCCGGGCTGCTTCGAGGCGGTCACTATCTCTGCTGTTGATTGCTATTCGGACGCCTTCACGNNGCGAGCGTTTGAGCCGTCGCCAATCCCAGCCCCCGACTGGCACCCGTCAGGAGGGCAATTTTTCCTTTTAATCCCAGATCCATAATATGTTTTATCCATTCATGATTTCGATATGTTCGTTCGTCAGCGGCAGGTCCGGCCAATGGTTTTCACAGAATTGGATCACCTTGCCGAGGAGACCTTCCGCTTGCTGCCCGTCCCGGGCAGCGCAGGTGATCAGCAGCTGA
>DPKV01000042.1 GCA_003542325.1 Anaerolineaceae bacterium | reverse complement strand
CTGGAAAACGGCGCCACCGAGATCGATATGGTGATCAATATCGGCGCGCTGAAAGCCGGGGATAGCGAGCTGGTCGCACGGGATATCCGGGAAGTCGTGACCGTTGCTCACGAAGCCAACGCTCTGGTCAAAGTCATTATTGAAACAGCTTTGCTGACGGATGATGAAAAGGTGGTTGCCTGTTTGCTGGCGAAGGAAGCCGGAGCGGATTTCGTCAAGACATCCACCGGTTTTTCCAGCGGCGGCGCAACCGTCCACGATGTCTCCCTGATGCGGCGGGCGGTCGGTCCCAACCTGGGGGTGAAGGCCGCAGGCGGCATTCATACCCACGAAGAAGCGGAGCAGTTGATTGCAGCCGGTGCTACCCGGATCGGCGCCAGTGCAGGAATTAAAATCATCCAATCGGATTCTACTGACAATAAACCAAAATCGACCACAACCGCACCAGCACAAACCTACTGATCGGAGAAAATGAAATGCTGATCGCAAAAGTAGTTGGGACAACAGTTTCTACGATAAAAGATGAAAAAATCATTGGGCAGAAATTATTGATCGTCCGTCAAACGGATGAAAATGGAGAGCCCTTCGGAAAACCCTATGTCGCCGTGGATACCGTTAATGCCGGTGTGGGCGACCTGGTCCTCACCGCCAGCGGCTCCAGTGCCCGTCAGACCACCATCACAAAAGATCGGC
Organism: Anaerolineaceae bacterium; assembly: GCA_003542325.1. GTDB lineage: Bacteria > Chloroflexota > Anaerolineae > Anaerolineales > Anaerolineaceae > Brevifilum. The sequence continues at coordinate 2,985 of DPKV01000042.1, read as the reverse complement.
CTGTGGATGCCGTCATCATGGCTATGATCGACTCACTTGAAGTTGACGGAAAGGTCACTTTCAGGAAAGGCTGATTGTCATGCAGACATTCGATAAGGATCTGCAATCGATTCAGGAAGCCAGAGAACTGGCCACAAAAGCCTTTGAAGCCTGGAAAATCTGGTCCACCGCTTCTCAGGAGCAGGTTGACCGCGTATGTGCTGCCATGACACAAGCAGCCCTGGCTGCCGCCGAACGCCTGGGAACCATGGCGCAGGAAGAGACAGGGTACGGCGTCCCCGAGCACAAGCGATTGAAAAACGAATTTGCAGCCCGGAATGTCTGGGATAGCATCAAAGATGAAAAAACCGTCGGTGTCATCAATCATGATGTGAAAAATCGGATCTATGACATCGCCTGGCCGGTCGGAGTGATCACCGCTCTGACGCCTTCCACCAACCCCACCTCCACAGTGATCTATAAGATCCTGATCGCAGTCAAGGCCCGGGATGCGATTATCATCGCTCCCCACCCTTCCGCTGCGAATTGTTCCTATGAAACGGCAAAAATCATGGCACAGGCGGCTGAAGCCAACGGTGCGCCTCCCGGCCTGATCGCCTGTATGCAAAACATCAGCCTGGATGGCACCCAGGCCTTGATGCGGCACAAATACGTCTCCCTGATCCTGGCAACCGGGGGAACGCCTATGGTCCGGGCTGCCCATTCCACAGGGAAACCCGCTTATGGCGTCGGCCCCGGCAACGTCCCGGTTTATGTGGACCGTTCCGCAGACCTGGAAAAAGCTGCCCGTTATATCGTTGCCAGCAAGGCTTTTGACTGCTCCACGATCTGCGCCACAGAACAATCGGTGGTTGCCGATCGACCCATTGCCGAAACACTGATGGATCTGATGCGGCGTGAAGGCGCATATTTCATGGACCCGCATCAAACCAACCTGATCCGCACCCTATTGTTCCACCCGGATGGCAGCATGAACACCGCCACAGTCGGAAAGCCGGCGGAATATTTGGCCGCTCTGGCCGGGTTCGATCTTCCCAAAGGGTCCCGCATCCTGGTCGCCCGACTCGAAAAAACCGGACGGGACGAACCCCTCTCCAGGGAAAAACTCACAACGGTGCTGGGCTGGTATGAAGAAGAAGGCTGGGAAGCGGGGTGCGAACGCTGCATCCAACTGATCCAGTTCGGTGGACGCGGCCACAGCCTGATCATCCATGCCACCGACCCGGATGTCATCATGGCTTTCGGGCTGGAAAAACCTGTTTTCCGGATCGCCGTGAACACCATGGGCACCCTGGGCGCGATTGGCCTGACCACCGGCGTGATGCCCTCCATGACCCTGGGCGCAGGCGGCGTGGGCGGTTCCATCACAGGAGACAACATCACCACGCGCCATCTCTTTAATGTCAAACGATTAGCTTATGAATTATCCGCACCGCCGGCAGCAGCAATGGTCCCCGGCCAGGAAAAACCGGGGCCCTCTGCTTCAGAAATTGAACAAACCGTCCGGCAGGTGGTTACAGAAATACTAAACCAGAATAGAAGTTAAAGGCTTTACTTTAGAAAGGATTGATCGAAATGGCTGTTGATACAAAATTAATTGCACTGGGTATGGTTGAAACCAAAGGATTAGTCGGCGCGATTGAAGCCGCTGATGCCATGGTCAAATCTGCCAACGTCGTCCTGATCGGTTCGGAATACGTCGGCGGTGGTTACGTGACGGTCATGGTGCGCGGTGATGTCGGTGCCGTCAAGGCAGCGACCGATTCCGGCGCCGCTGCCGCCAAGCGTGTCGGCGAACTGGTTTCCGTCCATGTCATCCCCAGGCCCCATGATGATGTTGAAATGATCCTCCCCAAGGGGACCAAAGGCAGCATCGGCGGCGAGAAGAAATAGTCCAGGCTAATCCGTGACGGAGTCAAACCCGAAAGCTGCGGGACTGACCCCGGAGGAATTGCTGCATCGCGCGGCGGAAGTCATCCTTCCCGAGCAAAATACCCGCCAGACTAGTCTCATCGGTGATGAAGGTAACGGTCTCCGGGTCGGCGTCGATCTGGGCACTGCGTATACCGTTCTGGTCGTTCTGGACAGGGACGGCATCCCGCTGACGGGAGAATACCGGTTTACGCAGGTGGTCCGGGATGGCCTCGTGGTCGATTTCATCGGTGCCGTGGATATCCTCCGGGCAATGAAACAAAATGTGGAAGTACGGCTTGGCAGGGAATTGACCCATGCCGCCAGCGGCTACCCTCCTGGCGTCCCACAAGCCGAAGTCAGAGCCACAGCACATGTCGTCGAAGCAGCCGGGATGGAATGCCCCGAGTTAATTGATGAACCCTCCGCTGCCAATAATGTCCTCGGCCTGCAGGATGGCGTGATCGTGGATATCGGCGGCGGCACAACGGGGATCGCAGTCGTTGAGAACGGGAAAGTGGTTCACACGGCTGATGAGGCCACCGGCGGTACGCACCTCTCGCTGGTCATCGCCGGGGCGTCCGACATCAGCTTTGAAGCGGCAGAGGCTCTGAAAAAAGATCCCGCTGAACAAAGCCGGCTTTTCCCGGTAGTCCGTCCGGTGATGGAAAAGATGGGCAGCATTGTTGAACGGAACATTCGCGGGGCGAATGCGAAGTCCATCATTTTAGTTGGCGGCACCTCCATCTTCCCGGGGATCGACACGGTCATTCAGGAAGTCACCGGGTTACCCACCCGGATCGCCCCTGGCCCGTTGTTCGTCACCCCGGTCGGGATCGCCATGTACGACAGAACGAGTTTGAATTAGAAGTGAAGGAGTAGCTATGGCAGAAGGTTTTTCATTACGGTGCTATTGTTTTATTGATCGGATGCAGGCGCAGTATTCCGCTTTTATTGGCACGGTCACGCAAGGCGACCTGCCGGTGGAAGGCATGGCCTCCCTCTATGTGGAAATGGCACCCGGCAATGAAGTCTTCCGCGTCGTGGACATCGCCGTCAAAGCCACCGAAGCCA
>DPKV01000045.1 GCA_003542325.1 Anaerolineaceae bacterium | reverse complement strand
AACGCTCCCTGGGTCGCTGTGAAGCTTCAATATCCTTGATTCGATAACCTGAAGATTCCCTTTTCATGGGTTTCCTCCCCGATTTCATTGTTTTCTGCCGTGTACAGTCTCCTCCAAGTGAGCGGATATCGCTCCATGTTATAATATCATCAATCTTTTCAAGATGGAAACATAAAATGGAATTTGTGATTACGGAATACAACCATTGTGACCTGATCCAGGTAAAGGGACGGATCGATAGTTATACCAGCCCAAAACTGGATGAAGCGCTGAATATGATGATGGCNNAGGTCATTTTAAATTTGTGATCGACCTTCAGGAAGTAACTTATTTATCGAGTTCAGGGATGCTCACCCTGATCAATACCCAGAAAAAATGCAAATTGCATAATGGCGGCGAAATCTACCTTGCGAACGTTTCAGGTAAGATCCTCTCCAGCCTCGAGTTGGCCGGGTTCGACCAGCTCTTCACATTCTTCGATGATATTGTCACCGCAGTCGGCAAATTCTAAGAGGATGGTGTAATGATAACCAGGAACTTCCCCGGTAATTATAAAAGCCTTGCACCCATCAGTGATTTTATCGTCGCCCTATCCGAAGAAGCCGGTTTTTCACCAAACGATGTCTATGCCATTCAGACCGCAGTGGATGAAGCCTGTGCCAACATCATAGACCATGCCTATCGCGGGGAAGACATCGGCGACATCGAGATCAGCGTGAAAACAGTAAAGAATGGCCTGCAAATCGTCCTGCAGGACAATGGAGAACCCTTTGATCCTGACGAAGTCCCTGAACCGGACACTTCCTCCCCACTTGAGATCAGGAAAGAACGGGGGCTTGGTGTCTTCTTTATGCGGAAATTAATGGACGATGTGAAATTTCAATTCTCGTCCCAGCGAGGGAACACCCTGACACTGATTAAATATAAAGGGAGTTGACCGTGCCCGGGAAGAAGCAGACCCAGGCCGGTTCGGGGTTGAAACCGGAAACCATCATTAAACTGGGTGAGAGCCTCACCGCTCTCAATCAATTCGCACCTCAGGAAGAAGTTTTACAATCTTTTATTTTGGAACATTTTGGGGGATCGTCGATCATTTCGCTCCAGGTAACCGGAAAAGTCGAAGACCCAACAGCCCCACTACCTGATATCCCTTTCGACATCCAGACTTTTCCGCCTTTGAAAGAATATGGGGAAAACACCTCATCATTTTGGGTCGTATCACCGCTTATCAACGGTCAAAAAGAGCTCGGGCGGATTGCCCTCAATCGGGAAACTCCATTTTTACCAACCGAAATCACAGCACTTTCTGAGATCGGCATGGTCGCCGGTCTTGCGTTGAATGCAACATTGCAGGCTAATTTGCAGGCATGGCGACAAAAGCAACTCACACTGGTCAGGTCCGTTACGGGACAAATCTCTCAGATCACAGACCTTGATAAATTGACGGACGTGATCACCAGGCTGATCCAGGAAACCTTTGACTATTATTATGTCGCCATCTTCCTAATCGAAGAAAACAGTGAACGTTTACGGTTCAAAGCCTCTGCGGGGTTTTCCGAATGCAAACGCCCGGATTTTGAGAACCCGGAGCATCCTGGCTTCGGTAAAGGCGAGCACATGATCGGTTTCGTCGCTGAAACCGGACAGGAATTGATTGCGAACGATGTATCCCGTGAACCGCGGTATAAGGAAGTCGATTCACTGGATGACACCCACGCCGAAGCAGTCCTCCCTTTACGGGTGGAATCTGAAGTCCTCGGTGTGTTTGATGTTCAATCGGACCAACTGAACGCGTTTGATGAAGACGACCTGTTGGTTTTACGTTCCCTTGCAGATAATATTGCAGTGGCCATAAAAAGCGCCCAACTCTACCAGGCCGTCCACCAGCAGGCCGAGCACCTTAATACCGTCGCGGAAGCAAGCCGGGCGATCACCTATATCCTGGACACGGACGAACTTCTTGAACAGATCGTCACCATGATCCACGACCGTTTTGGTTTCCCTTATGTCCATCTCTACACTGTTGATGAAGTTTACGCCCAGGTTACTTTTAAGGCTGGGAGCGGCGGACGGGCGCAAACCTTTTCAGCCACCGGCGTGTCTTTTGATATCAACGCTGAAAAAGGGGTCATCCCCTGGGTGGCCCGTCAGGGTGAGACGCACCGCATCAATGATGTCGCTCAGGAGCCTTTATACCTGGAAACTCCGTTTGCGAAGGATTACTATGGATCCGAGATGGCTGTTCCGCTCAAATTCGGGGGGGCTGTTCTGGGTGTCTTGGATATCCAAAGCGATCTTAAGCATGCTTTCTCAGCGGAAGACCAGCAGATCATTGAAACCTTAGCGGATAACATCGCAGTTTCCATCCGCAACGCACGCCTTTATCGATCAGAACAATGGCGACGTCAGGTCGCCGAGAGTCTGCGGGATGTGGCGGTGATGCTTGCAGATAACACCACCCAGACGGATATTCTTAATGCAGTCCTGACCGCACTGCGGAAAAATCTGCCATGTGACGTCGCAGCCGTTTGGTTATTCGATCCCGATTCACCCGGGAATTCACCCCTGGAAGATCGTGAGCTCTACCTTGCCGCTTACCAAACATCCGAAGACTATTCACCGGACGATTTGGGAAAGATAAAATTCCTCCCGGATACTTGGGTCAAAGATGCACTCACCAATGAGACGCCGACCATTCGCAAACCGGAAGAAACCTCCGGCCCCATTGCCGCCCATTACAATTTCCCCCGGGATTATTCCGCCGCAGCCGCACCGCTGCACACCGGAGATGAGATTCTGGGTATGCTGACCCTCCTTCACCATACAACCGGGCGATACGGCGCTGAGACACAAAAAATCATCTCTGCCTTTGCCAGTTATGCGGCTGTCGCAATCAAGAACACCCGCTTATTCGAAACCTCCCAGGAGCAGGCCTGGGTTTCCACGATCCTGCTTCAGGTGGCCCGGGCCACACAGACTCAGACAAATCTGGACGAACTCGTCCGGACGATCGTCCGGCTGACGCCCATGGTCGCCGGGATCAAAGGCTGCGGTTTGCTCCTGAGAGACATCAATAGTGATGTCTATTCGCTGCATGCGATGTACGGGATCGGCAATCCGGGTGATGAAATTGATTTTTCCCAGCCGATCACCCTCCCGGACGCTCCCCTGTTATTGGAAATGACCCTTTCTCAGGAAACGCTGCTTGTGAAAAATCCTAAAGAAGATTTGGGACTCCCTGCCAGCCTGTTGTCTCAAGTCGACGATGAGGACCTGATCCTTGTCCCACTGATTGCTCACAATGATGTCCTGGGTGCATTCCTGCTCGCCAGTGATCCAAATCTGCCGCTGTTTAGCAGCCAGCAGGAATTGCTCAGCGAGGAAAGATTTAATATCATACAGGGAATCATCCAGCAAACCGCCATCGCCATTGAAAATATCCAATTGCTGGAATCCGAACAGGAAGAAGCCTACGTTTCCGCGGTACTGCTCCAGGCTGCCCAGGCTGTTGTCAGCAGCGCGGACCTGAACGACACGCTGGAGACCATTGTCAACCTGATGTCCATCCTGGTCGGGATTGATTCCTGTGTGATCTACCTCTGGAACAAAGATGATGAGATCTTCAAAGTCTCCCATGATGCCATCCAATCTCCAAGGGATGCGGAAGACCTGCACGGTATGACTTATAAAAAAGACGATTTCCCAATGTTGGAAACGGTGTTTGAAAACAACCGGGCCATTGTCTATCCATTTATCGAAACTTCTCTGTCCCCTGAAGACTGGGATCTTGCGATTCCAGACCAAGGACAAATTGACCCCGCCCCCATCCTGAAAACCCGCTTCCCCCTGCTGATGGGCTTCCCACTTTCCGTAAAGAATGAGCAATTCGGCGTCTTACTCGCCCAGGATAACAACTTCGCCACGAACCGTGAACGGCGTTTCGAACTTCTTGCAGGAATTACGCAGCAAGCCTCGCTGGCCATTCAAAATGACCGGTTGAATGAAGAAATGCTTGATCGACAACGCATTGAACGGGAATTCCAGCTTGCACGGGAAATCCAGCAGACTTTCCTGCCTTCGCAAATCCCTGCAACCCCCGGCTGGGATATGGACGTCCGCTGGCAGCCAGCCAGGCAGGTTGGCGGAGATTTCTATGACTATTTCCTGCGGCCGGATGGGAGACTGGCCTTCGTCATCGCCGATGTCTCCAATAAAGGATTGGCAGCTTCACTGTACATGACCGTGACCCGGACATTGATCCGGGCTGCTGCGCTCGAGTCAGACTCCCCCGCCGAGACTCTTGAACATGTCAATAATCTCCTGTTGATGGATTCGCAAAATGGCCTGTTTGTGACGGTCTTTTATGGCATCCTTGACCTGTATACAGGACATCTGACATTCTCCATTGCAGGACATAATCCCCCATGGGTCCTTCGATATCAGGAACAGCGCGTGGAAGGCCTCGAAAAAGGCGGGATAGCGCTTGGCGCAATGGAAAATATCATCCTTGCTGAACAAACCCTGGAACTTTTACCCGGAGATTGCCTGCTGTCTTACACGGATGGCGTTACCGAAGCGTTTAATTACACAGACGAAATGTATGGCGATGACCGGTTGAAAGAAGTCCTGCAAAACTCAATTGGCAAACCGGCCACAAAAGTCCTTGAAGATCTTGACGCAGACCTTGAAGCCTTTCGGGATAATGCGCCGTTGAGTGACGACACAACAATCCTGGCAATCTGCCGATCAGCATTATTGACAAATGAGAATAGGGATTTTGACTCGCCTTAGAACATCGTCTACCGTACTGCCAAACAAGGCCTCCAATAACGGCGGATATCCATAGCCCCCCATCAGAATGAGATCAGCCCGGCACTTACGCGCTTCGTGCAGGATCACATCACTCACCCGCCCGGTATTTTGACGGACGACTCCCTGACTGGTTGTATCGCCAAGGATCTCCATCGCTTCTTCCAGAAGTTGGTCCCCTCGTCCCGTTTCTTCCTCTGTAACGATCAAGGTCAGTTTCTTGTGGTAACGTCGGGCCAGGTATTCCGCAACAAACAACGCTTCCTTGCTTTTCGGGCTGCCATCGTAAGCAACCAGCATATGCTTCATTGAACTGACCTGGTCCCGCACCATGAGAATTGGACGACTGCACCGCCTGACAATTCGCCGGATCCCGGATTCAAGTCGTGCAAACAGTCTGGTCTCAGGTGGGTGCGTCAACTGGAGGACAACCAGGTCATTGACCCTTGCCCGTTGAATGATGGTGTCAGAAATTGAGCCGGTCGAAAAAACCAGATTCCCTGTCAACCCGCTGTAATCAAGCCTCTCTTTAAAAGCCTGGGCCAGCGAATCCTGGTTATAAGCTGACATCTCATCTTCGCCAAGGACAACCAGACCGCGCACATCTGAACCTTCCAAAGAACCGAGTGTCACAGCCTGTTCCAGTGTGATCCAACTGCGAGCTTTGCCGCTCATCGCCACGAGGATATCAGCAAACAGGGGTTCCTCATCCAGTTGTTTAAAGGCATGCCACTCCCCTGGAGCAGCGTAATCTTCCATTTGCCTGGGCAGCAAGGTCTCAACGATCCGCCTTCCGAACCGATGAAATGCTTTTCTTAACGCATACTTCTTCGTGCCCACAAGGTCAGTGGCAGCCTTTTCTGGTCGGATCGCCCAGCCCAATTCAGCCTGCAAATACGTCTGATGGTCCAGGATCCAGATATAAAGGTCCGTTTCCGTTAGGGTCGGGAATTCCTTGAGCAGGTCCTGGTCCCGGATTTCTTTGATGATCGGCAGGTATACATTTTCATACCAATCCCTCACAGCTTCTTCCCAGGGGATCTCCCGGGATTGCTCGATCCCCATATAATGCCGGTGAACCGTAATGTGTTCTTCTAAAGTTTTGTACAGCCCGGGAAACGATAAAATAAATTCCGTCTCTGAGACGATTTTATCGGCCATTGTTTTCTCAAGGAAATCTACATATTCTTCCTTAAGGATTAAATCCGAGGGTGAATCGTCCGGCGAAAGGGGAACCCTGGATCGGATTTCCGTGACATCCGCCTCAATGGTGGCAATCCCCATCTCACGGGCGATGGAAACCCGATGATTACCATCGAGCACAAAATAGGCATCTCCCAGTTTGTACACCCTGATAGGCGGCAATCCCGCACTGCCGGGCGAAGTCATGGCAGCTTTTACCCGCGCCCAGCGCTCCTGATCCTGATCATAGAGCGGCATGAAATCACGGTTGAAATCCTGAAAACGGTTGACACTGCCGACAATCGCGTCAACCGGAATCTCCTGCACCCCTTTTGAGGAAAAACCCCTGGCATGCAGCTTCTGCGTGATATCATCATACTCAAGCAATTGATCGGAACGGCCTGTCAGAGAAGCCCAGAGATGCTGAACCTCGGCTTTTTGCCTGGCGCGGCGGAAATCCTCCAACGCAGTACGATATTCAGATAGGCTGGTTCCCTCAGGCATGACAGCTCTCCAGATTATTTTTCATTATTTTGTCTCTCATTGCTAATATTACTAATTTTCCTTTACAATAACAAGGCAAATCAGAGATATTATTCATCGTTAATCACCAGATCATGAAGTCTATTATGCACAGGATCATTAACCTTTTATGATTAGAAAGTTATCATTTTATTTATCCAAACATCCCTTCCAGAGACATATTTTTTTTCTGGGATTGGCCGTTCTGACCGTGGCGATCAATGGATACCATTTCGGTACTTTCGACCAGGTTTTCCACATCACCTTTCTCAAGAAGTTTCTCGATCCGGCGCTCTATCCGGGCGACCCATTTCTGGACCTGCGCTGGTATCATTTTTCATTCTTCTGGTTCCCATTCATTCCCCTCCTAAAAGCCGGTATGCTTGAAATCAGCATGTTCATCATCCATATTCTGACCGTTTATGGAACGATCTGGATGTTTTGGGCACTATCCAACCTGCTTTTCAACAACACAACCACAAATCTGCTGGTCGTTCTGGCATTAATCTTCCCGCATATCGGCTTCCCCGGGTTCCAGATCATCGAGTTTTCGCTGCTCAATCGCACTTTTGTCCTGCCTTTCCTTCTCGGCAGCATTTATCTCTACCTTCGGGGAAAGAAAGTCCTGGCGTTTGGGCTTCTTGGGCTGATGTTTAACCTGCATGTCATTTATGCCGCATTTGTTCTGTGTATGTTCCTCCTGAATGAACTGCTGACATTCAAATGGAAAACGTGGTGGAAACCTCTATCAGGATTGCTGGCTTTCATCGTCCTTGGACTCCCGGTGCTTATCTGGCGGGTCCAAACCGGTTCCGGGGTTGATCTTACCCTCCGGCCGGAAATGCTCGACCTGGCTTCCAGGGGTTTATTATTCACCGTCTATTATCCTTTTGCACTCATCCCTCACGTAATCGGCAACCTGGTCGCCGGGGTCGGGACCGTTCTGGCTTTTCTTCTGGGCTACAGAAAATCTCCCCCCGCCAACAGGCATCAGGCATTCCGAAATTTTACTTACGCCATTGCCATCCTGACCGGCATCGAGCTTGTGGCTGCTTACGTGCTTCCGGTGACCATCCTGATCCAGCTCCAGTTGTTAAGAGTGGGCGTCTTCCTGCTTTATTTTGGCATGCTCTATTTCGCCCACTTCCTCGTCAGGCAATACGAAGATGGGATGCTTTCCCGCGCAGGTTTCGTTCTGCTTGGCTTAAGCTTCATCCTGCTCATTTCCCCCCTGGCAGCCATCCTGATCTGGTACCTCCTTCAGGGCCTCAGGAAAACCCGGTTCAATCCTGCCTGGTTAATTCCGGTAGTGGTTCTATTTGAAGGGCTGACCCTGTTCATCGCATTGCGAACCAACCTGATGTCCACAGGTTTCCATATCTATGGCCCTGATTCGGACTGGCGGGACGTTCAGGAATGGGCCAAAGCCCATACGCCGGTGGAAACGAAATTTATCACACCGCCCCACCTCTTTTGGCACTATACGCCAGACTGGCGCATTTTCTCGGAAAGGGCTTCGGTCGCCACAGCTCCGGAAATGATGGAAATTCCCTTCGACCCGGCCTATGAGAGCAGTTTCCGCACTCGGTTCGAAGCCGTCGCGCCTGGCGCAATCGACAGATTTGATGGCAACTACATGAAAACGCTCGAGATCACCGAAGAGGCTTACTACACGAATAGCATTGAAGATTTTATCTATATTGGCTGCCAGTTCTCAGCGGATTATCTGGTCGTTGAATCAGACCAGCCCTATGACCTGCCCCCGGTCTATGAAAACGCGGGCTTCCTCGTTTACCAACTGCCTGATTGTGTGCCATAATGTCAAGGCAAAGTTAAAATGTCC
>DPKV01000098.1 GCA_003542325.1 Anaerolineaceae bacterium | reverse complement strand
GTCTGGTTGCCCCGCTGATGGGTTACCCTGGCGCGAAACTGACCCACTCGTCCCTTCGTCAAAACGGCTTCAACGCTGAACTTCACTATCGCTCGATTTACAGCCTGGTTGAGGAGTTCCAGCCTGACCTGGTATTTTTTATGATGGACCTCTCCCTGGAAGCAGGAGCGCTGGGTCTTCAAATCCGCTACCCGCGCGATGAATCAGCCTCGGTGGAGTTCCACCCGGTGCGCCATGTAAAAGACCTGGATCGCTTCCGAGTCCTTGATCCCCTCTGGGACGCCCGGATCCGTTCCTATATTGAAACCATGCAGATGATGGCCCAAAACATCCCCGACTGTCCCAAAGGCGGTTATGTTACCGGCCCCTTTACCCTGGCGGGTTTGCTGCTGGGGGCTTCTGAAATTGCCATTGCCACGATTGAAAACCCCGAACTGGTTTTTGCCGCGCTGGAACTGGCAGAAGAGGTCATCTCACGCTATGCCCTCGAACTGGTCCACGCTGGTGCGGATGTGATCGCCATTCTGGAACCCACAGCTACCTTCCTGTCTCCGAAAAGTTTCAATACCTTTTCTGGCGCGTATCTCAACCGGATCGCCGGGAAACTCGAGACGGATATTGTCCTCCACATTTGCGGGAACACAACCCGTCTGGTACCTGCCATGTGCGAAACCGCGGTCCAGGGCCTGAGTCTGGATACACCAGTGAATCTGCTGAACACAATCAAACAAATGCCGTCCGATATGGCATTAATGGGTAATATCGACCCGGTCAGGGTCATGGTCAACGGCAGCCCCGAAGATGTTCGAACTGCCGTCAGAAATTTATGCACAGAGATGACGCCCTATCCCAATTTCGTCCTCAGCACGGGCTGCGACCTGCCCCTGGAGACGCCGCTTGAAAACATTACCGCCTTCATGAAAGCAGGGCGCGAGAGATGACATCCTGACAACTTCCGTTCATTTTTATTAATCCTGCGGACTCCCCTTCAATCCATTCCCCGTCAACGAAATCACGACCCGCTCCCCTTCCCCGATCTCACCCGCGACCACCTTCAACCCCGCCACAGCGGCCGCGCTGGTCGGCTCGATGTAATAACCCCGGTGGGCCATCACCACCTGCGCCTCCCGGATATCATCCTCGTCCACAGCCACAGTCCGGCCATTCGACTCATGCAGAGCCTGGAGAATGCGTTTATCACGCACTGGTCGCGGGATGGCGATCCCCTCCGCCAGGGTCGGCCCGCTCGCTTCCAAAGGCGGGATATGATCCAGCCCGGCAACCCAGGCCCGGTGGATCGGCGCGATCATTTCCGCCTGCACCGCCACCATATGTGGCAACCTTTCAATTAATCTGGCCTCCAGCAGGCGTTTGAACCCGAACCAGTACCCGAGGAACTGCCCGCCCTGCGCGACCGGTAAAATGACCCAATCCGGCGCTGTCCGGCCCAACTGCTCCCAAACCTCCCAGGCGACTGTCATCTGCCCGGCCAGGTAAGCGGGGTTGTAGGCATGAGAGACATAGGCGGTTCCCGGCCGGATGGCAGCCTGGACTGCATCGCTCGCCGCCTGGCGCGGGCCGGGGATCGGTTTCACCGCCGCCCCATAGACCGCGATCTGTTGCTGTTTGGCCGCGGAAGCGGTGGCCGGGACGTAAATTTCCGCCTGAAGGCCAAACCGGGCGGCATGCGCAGCGAGGGATGCCCCCGCGTTGCCTGATGAATCCTCCACCACCGTCTGCGCGCCCATGTGAACGATCTGGTTGACCATCGCGTTCACTCCCCGGTCCTTGAATGAACCGGATGGGGACAGGTATTCCAATTTTAAATGCACAGTGTTGGTAAACAAGCCGACCGGGACGAGGGGTGTTCCCCCCACCCCCATTCGCCGGGAGGGGTTGTCTATATCCAACCCCATGAAGCTGCCGTAACGCCAGATAGAGGAGTCGTCCGTTTCAATCCGTGCCGGATCAAAGGCCGGACGTTCAGCCGGTTCCCAGGCACCCCCACAATCGCACCGCCACCCCGTCAGAGTGAATTCTGATTCCTTCCCGCAGTCATTACACCGGACTCGCATCCCTCCGCCTTTCTTCAGGTCAGATCTGCCAGAAAACTGGAGCCGATCAGGGGCGGTTCGACGGCGAAATTTTCCGCCACCGTTGCGCCGAGGTCAGCAAAGGTCTGTCGAATACCGAGGTCCACGCCTTTGACAGCGGGGCCAAAGGCCAGCAGCGGCACGTACTCCCGGGAGTGATCGGTGCTCTTCGTCGTCGGGTCCACGCCGTGATCCGCGGAGACCATTACCAAATCCTCACTGGTCAGCCGCTTCATGATCTCAGGAATGGCGTCGTCAAAGCCCTTAAGGGCACTGTAATAGCCCCTGGGGTCGTTACGGTGGCCGTAGATCATATCGAACTCGATCAGGTTGACGAAAATCAAGCCATGGAAGGGTGATTCCAACAAGGTGAGCGTAGTCTGGAGGCTTTCCGCATTCCCCAGGGTGTGATTCTTCCGGGTGATACCGCGATGGACAAAGATGTCATCGATCTTTCCCACCGACCAGACGTCCAGGCCGGCATTGTAAAGTTTATCCAGCACGGTATCGGTTTCCGGCGTCCGCGCGAAATCCCGGCGGTTATCCGTCCGCTTGAAATCCGCCGCACAGGTGCCCACGAAAGGCCGGGCGATTACCCGCCCCGCGCCGTGCTTACCGACCAGCAGCTTACGGGCGGTCTGACAGATTTTGTAAAGTTCCTGCACCGGGATCACATCTTCGTGCGCGGCGATCTGGAAAACGCTGTCCGCCGAGGTGTAGACGATCGGTTTGCCGGTGCGCATGTGTTCCTCGCCCAGCTCCTTGATGATCTCCGTCCCGGATGACGGGCGGTTTGCCAGCGTCCCACGCCCGATCTCGCGCTCAAAGGGTTCCATGATCTCCGGTGGGAAACCGTTGGGATAGGTCGGGAAGGGTTCCGGCAGGTAGATGCCCATCATCTCCCAGTGACCGGAGAT
>DPKV01000173.1 GCA_003542325.1 Anaerolineaceae bacterium | reverse complement strand
ATCGCGTCCACATCGGGGTAGGGCATATCCATGGCGGTCACCATATTAGCAACCATTGGAGGCAATTCGCCGGTGACGCCCACCAGCATGATCCGAGCCGGCCCTTGATAGAAGTAATTCATGTACTTCAGGAGATCTTCAAAGGCCAGGCCGTAGGCCGGGTTGGAAGACCAGAGGAATTTCGAGTGGGCGATCATAAAGACCACGCCCTGTTTCTCGTAATCCTCATTCTGGATGGTTTCCTGAATATGATGGACTGCGCCTTGAAATCCTGCCGTATTTTCTACAGGATCTCCTTCTTCCAGGGAATGGGGATCAACAGTCCGGAAGCCTTTCAGCCCGTCCCAATAAAGGATGGTTGAATTTTCGGAGGTCTTTTTGTCCATGGACTGCCTGATCCACAGACTGAAGAACCTCCCGTACACTTCGCTGACCACCGGGAGCAGGACTTCTGGTTCATCTGTCTCCACAGAGAGGGCGGCGGATCTGGCAGCGAAATTATCGAATAAGGTTTTTTCATTCATAAATCTGAACTCCTTTCAGAGACATAAAATAAATAAGCCCCGCAGCTGCGAGGCTTATTGTCTGATTTGGTCTGATTTGGTTAGAAGTTTCTCAAACCCATACTGGAAGTATGTGAAACGTTCATTCTCAGTGGTAGTTGCTCTCCTTTTCCAGAATGGATATATCTATCAAGCCCTTGCCGATTCCCTCGAAGGGATGGTGGGTCAGGGGTTGCATGGTTTCAATGGCCTTCCGGACAAGGTCCAGAAGGCCGTTCGTATTCCGCTGGCTGGAGCGAATGTCAAGCGTCTGTTCGATGCGCTTCAGATAATCATCCAACTGCTTGGTCGAGGCAATGAACCCTGCTGCACCTGAATACTTGCCCAGGCGGGATTTGACCTTGCGGGTCAATCCGGAAGTCATTACTCCTTTGTTGTCGACGATCTTCAGGAGAGCTTCCAGCAATTCGCCGCCTGCAGCGACTGTCAGTTCATCCAGCACGGAAGGCTGTACCTGCGCTTCCCATAATAAGCGGGCGTCGCGACGTACTTTTTCCCGCAGGCGGGTTTCTTCAACGGCCTCTTCCTGGTTCTCAAAATAGCGTTTCTTGGCTTCAATAACAGCGGAAACCAGATGAGCAGGCGCCGGCCGGGTTGTTTCCAGGCTGAGGGTGATATTGGCAGCGATATTCTCATAACTCGGAAAGGCTAGCTCCACGGATTTGACAAAGCGATCGATAAACGTCTTACGCTCTTCTTCCAGCTTGACACCGGCCTTTGAGAGGGCGTCGTAAGCTTCAACCGCCTTGTTTTCTGCGTTGTACAGGTTGTTGTTGAGGATGTCCTGGTATCTGGCCAGGATATCCGTATCCACAATGGCCTCGACCTCCCTGCGCAGCTCCAGGATTTCCTTTCCCAGTTCTTCCCAGCGCTGCATGGGAACCCAGACGATCCGCCGGTATGGCATGCTTACCCCTTTGCGTTCGAGGGTTNNCCTGGCCCGGGCGAAGATGGCGTTGATGGCGTTGATGGTATCCTTTGGGAGAAGGTCCATTCTGGGCGCACGCAGTTTTTTGCGCCTGGCCGAGTCTTCCGGCACCCCTAGATGGGTGTAGTCCAGTTGGACGACGCCCATCTCACGCCCTGAAGTGCGGAGCCGCACCATGATGCCAAAGGCAGCCAGGATAGCCTCCTCAACCTCAATGGCGGTGACCTTCTGTTCTATCCGAACGGTCTCAACGATGAAGTCGAGGACCTCCCGGTCAAGCCGGGTTAAGGTGTACAGGTTCTTCATGGAAAGCCTCCTTTACCATCCGCCCGCATTCGGACGGTTGAGAATTGACCAAAGTACCCAACAGTTGTTCCGGACCGGCAATATAATCCTCGCCGATCACGACCAGGTTATCCCAGTCGGCGATTTGGATGACCCATCTATTGGATCGGGTTTTTACCAGGTCAATCACCCGCTGGTTGGAGGATCCCCGGTATCCGAGGTTGCCGTTCGCCAGCTTCCGAACGAAAGGTCCATCTACCAGGAAGTCAATGACCCGCAGCGCCAGCCGCGCCTTGGGTCTTTTCAACAGGGCTTCAAGTGTGAACCCCGTATAAACGGTGATGGTCAATTGGGGGACCAGGAGTTTGACGGCCATCAGATAGATACCCAAAGCCAGAGGCTGGTCAAAGGGCTCTCCACCAACAACTGCCAGTCCCTTGTCGCCTTTATTGCGGCCATCCAGGACAGTGTGGAGAAAATCAACAAGACCCACTTTATGACCTGCCCGTGGATCCCAAAGGTTGACATTGAAACAGCCCCTGCACCGGATGCTGCAGCCGGCCGTCCAAACAGTAGTATTGCGCCAGGGTCCTTCTGATAAGGACCGGTGGCGGAATTTCGCCAGGTTCATGGCATTATCCTTTCTCGTATTAAATTTTCGGGAATTGGTTTAGATAATTTGCACCTCAGCTCTGACGAGGAACTGAGACGTAACAAATGACTTTACTTTTGAGCCTGTCGCACAGACTTCAATAGTGGGGGGAATTTTAAGTTCTCCATCGACCATTAACTGATGAGAATTATTAGGTTATTAATAGACAATGGTGAGATTAGTATTCTGTTCGGTTCATTCTCTGTATCTCATGTCCAAGTCCACTTGCCACTGCGCCATAATTTGAGCAGATTATGTGTTGCGGCAATCAGCCGCCATTCACTTTGCACCGCAACATG
>DPKV01000120.1 GCA_003542325.1 Anaerolineaceae bacterium | reverse complement strand
GAAATTGTAATTAATCAGGCATAATCAATTACCATGAAAAAGAAACGGTTCACCCAAATTTTTCTAACACTTCTGATCGGGAGTCTGCTCTGGTTATCCCCAAACGAGACATTGCAGCACGCTTCCGCCCAGACGGAAATTATTTATTATTACCCGATCTTCTTCAAGACCTGGAGTAAACTGACTTCCACCAGTTATTACATGATCTCCATCGACCCACAATTCAGTTATGATCTCGGATGTGAGATCGGCACGCGGGATGCCAATGCGGCAGGCACTCAGGACAGCGTGGTTGTCCTGGATTTCAGTTATCCCATCTGCAATTCGAACGGTTCTTTTGGGGCAGACCTTTTTGGTTTTGGCCCGGTTTCACTTTCATCCATTGCCACCGCTTCCAGGAATTTTGCCCTCGGGTATTACCAGTGCTCAGCCTCCGACGTCGAGTCCAACCTCGTGATCGGTATTGGCACCAACAATAAACCGACCTCCTGCGACACCGCCCAGGAACTTACCAACCACGGTACGGCCTGGGGGAATATGGTCAATCAGGTCAATCAATGGCTGCAAAGTAATGGACTCTTCGGACAGGTCCAGGCGTATGGCGCCAGCGATATTGAAATCGGATGGAACACACCCTCCCTCTCACGGGCCTGGATCACGGGATATGAGGAGGTTAACGCCTATCCATTGATCCACTTTGGCGATGCGGCAGGATGTCCATACGAAGACAATCCCGATTGGACCTGTGGGGGGGCATGGACACCTGAAGATGTCTGGTATGTCTCCTGGGGTGCGTCCTCTGCCATCCCACTACCCCTGATCTATTTGACCAACGGCGTTCACGCCCAGCAATGGGCATACCTCAGTCGATACGGCGTGTCGGAACACGGCAGCCGCATGGACTTTACAGGTGTCTTTACGCAGTCCCAGGCCTGTGCGCAATGGGGTTGCAGTGGGACGGATAATACGCCAGACCAGGCCTACGCCCAGCTTTACCGTGAATTGAATAAATATCCATCAACTGCTCAGGAATTAAACTGGTCAACCGATATCCGCTGGATCCTGCGTGAAGAAGCCTACCCTGATATTTATGGCTCCACCGGCAATGAACCCCCTAACAATGAATGGGTTCCTGCGCAGCAGACGATTGAAGCCATCCGTACCGACCTGGCCAACCCAGAGCTTGACGCGACCACAAGACGGAACCTGACGGATAAACTCACCATGCTGGAAAACCTGGTTACGGCCATCCATCTGGCAAGAGATAATCCTGCCGGCAAAGACGACAGGGTTATCATAGAATCAAGTGCAGCCAGCAGCCCCACCTTCCAGACCGGTCTGGTGCAAAATGGTGAGATCGCCAGCCTGCCTTATGGCGCAGTATTATCCAATGTATGGCAAGTTCAGGTCGAGGACGGATATTTCCAGATTGGCGCAGGGAGCGCACCCGGTAACCCGGCTCAGGGTGCAGTTTATGTCCTCCTGACCAATTGGGATAAAACTGAGTCAATCGCACAGATGATCCTAGCGGATGAAATGAGCGGCAGACTTGCCATTGCAGAGGTAACCGAATCTCAACTGACCCTGCAATCTGAATCAGGAAAAGTCTATCACTTCGATCTGGGAACCTGGGAATTATCGCCTGATATTTAGGTAAACAAAAAAGCGCTCCTGCGCCCGGTTTTCAAAATCCTAAACGATCTCGACTTTGCTCAGCTCTATTTCACAATTCAGAAAGGCGTGAAGCAATCGTTCCTTCTGAGTATCCGTAATACCCTGGATCACCCATCGCAGGGTAAATGAGCTGTCTGAAAACGTGTTGTTGACCGTTCGCAGGATATTCCCCCCATATTTTGAGACAAGCCCGGCCAGATAAGCCAAAACACCCGGCTTATTGGTATTCGTCGGCCCAACGATATTGATCGTTGTCCAACCCAGGCCTTCACGGGAAATCCCCGCCTCGTCCATTGCCTCATCCACATCAGAGAGCCGGACGGCACCCCCGCCCAACGCTGAGAACAGGTCATCCAGGCTGGCAGCCGAAAGGTTGCTGAGCAGGTTTTCCAACTTGTCCCGTTCCTGCACCTGGACATCTTCAAGGTCAATGATCCCGCGGGCGGTCAATAGCGGCCGCATCATGGCCCGTCCCTCTTCTGCGGTTTGCCGGAGCGCTGCGGTGACGAGAACGGAACGGAGTTGACGCGCGGTAGACAGGTTGCAGTATTGCAGCCACTCCGTCGAAGGTAAAAGCCGATCACCGGTAGTGACAACCTCAACAACATCACCCGGATTGATCGGATCATTCAGATTGCAGGTTTTACCATTGACTTCCACCCGGCTGATCTTATCCAATAAATAATCCTGAATTGACGCGACCGCATCTAAAACTGTGGAACCATCCGGCAGGAATCGGGTGCCGCCCGTCGGTGTAAAAATCTGGATCGGTTTATATTGGGTGATCTCTTTGCCATGCTGCAAGGCATAAACCACGCCCCACAGGTTTTCGCCTTCCATATCCTCGGTTGCGATCGCCACCTCCACCGCCCCCCTGTCCGGTAGCCAGGCGGTAACCTGAAGGGCGCTGTAACCATGCTGGGGGCTGGCGATATAGTCATCAAACCGGTTATGGTCGAGATTGCGGTTGAAGAATCGGTTTACCCGCGATAACAAACGGTAACAATCCTGAACCCGCGATCCCTTGACCAACATCCGGAAACTGATGACATCATTGACAGCGGAGAAATCATCCAGCGAAGTACGGCGGACTCGTGCCATCCGGCGTAATTTCTGCCATGCCTGCCAGTAACCGTTGACAATGATCCGGATCTTCCCGTCAACTCCCTCTGCTTCCATTAACACTTTCAATTGAGACAACATGCCATTAATAAAGTCGACCGTTAATCGTGGGTCGCTGTCGATCTTCTCCTGAACGAAATGAAACACATCAGGCTCAGCGTAGGGGAAAGCCATGTCTTCCAGCCACCGCCGCCACCGATATACGTTTAGAATCCCGGCCAACCGGCCATAAGCCCGGATGGCTTCGGTCGCTTTTTGGTACTGTTTCTCAGGCGACATGTACTCCAACGTTCTAATGTTGTGGCTTTTATCCGCCAGTTTTATAAGAAAAACTCCGGGGTCGCGAAATCTT
>DPKV01000101.1 GCA_003542325.1 Anaerolineaceae bacterium | reverse complement strand
TCTCATGCTTGAGGCGACGACGGGACTCGAACCCGTGATCGGGGTTTTGCAGACCCTTGCCTTACCAACTTGGCTACGTCGCCTGGAATAACTAAAAACTGATATCGCCGGCCGATATGGCCATTGGATATCAGCCCATCCAGCTTTGGAAGAGCGGGCGAAGAGACTCGAACTCTCAACCTTCTCCTTGGCAAGGAGACGTTCTACCAATTGAACTACACCCGCATTTGTGAAGCGACCAATATTCTACTTGAGTTCCATTATAATGTCAATGCGAACCAATATAAATTTCGCACATTGTTTTCGTATTCATATAGACTGTGGCTTGCTGAGTGCTTCAGTTGTTCCACCATTCCTGTTCACCCCCAGCTAAACTAACTACCTCCCCTGATATAATAGGCCTGTTGGTTTTTTCACTATTTAGAAAAGAGACAATGCTCCAGTACACCGGACTATTGCAGCAACTTTCAAAGGTCATTTATGCCCACATTCCAAATCCCGGAATACCTCCAAGAATTCACCGATCAAAACGCCAGTGTCGTCGTTGACGCGGGCGACCTCAATGTCGCTTTCGAACAACTCTTCACTCTTTATCCGGGCCTGAGGCCCCAAATCTTCAGCCCCGAGGGCGGCGTTCGCCCATTTCTAATGGTTTTTATTGGCAATTATCACATCGATGCCCTCAATGGATTGAGAACGGTCTTGCAGAGCGATGATCAGATCACCATGCTGGTCAATTTGGCCGGAGGCTGACCATGAAGAGCAGCGGCCTTCACAGTGAGGCATTGGAAAGATATTCAAGACAAATCAACCTGCCTGAAATCGGTGAACACGGACAAAGGCTGCTAAAAAAGGCGGCAGTCCTGATCGTTGGCCTGGGCGGGTTGGGTTCCAGCGCCGCTTTTTATCTTGCTGCAGCGGGTGTTGGCAGGCTGGGATTGATGGATCACGATATGGTCCAGCCAACGAACCTGAATCGACAAATCCTCTATTCGGTGGAGGTGCTGGGTCAGCCAAAAGCCATCGCGGCCAAAGATTCCATCAAAGCCTTTAACCCCCATATCGTTCTCGAGACATATACCCATCCATTTTCAACTGAAAACGGACCGGAAATTTGCGACAATTACGACCTGGTGATTGACGCGACGGATAATTTCAATTCAAAATATCTGATCAATGATCTTTGTGCTGCATTGAAAAAGCCGGATATTTATGGCACGGCTTCAGGATTTGAAGGTCGAATCACAGTCCTTTCATTCAAACAAGGCCCATGTCTGCGGTGTTTGTTCCCTGAACCGGCGAAGTCCTCCCAGGAATCCAATCCCGTCCTTGGGACCGTCACCGGCGTCATCGGCAGTCTCCAGGCGAACGAAGCGGTCAAGATCATTTTAGGGATCGGAGATGTCCTGAATGACCGCCTGGTGACGTTTAACGCAAAAACCACAACCTTCACAGAATACACCATTGCCAAAAATCAAAACTGCCCAATCTGCAAGTAAAACCTCAGCGATATAAAAAGAGTTGTCCAATAACATTCATTGGACAACTCTTTGTTCTCCATCAGCAGGGAAACCCTGCCATACGTCTTAATCCTACTGGACCAGGAATGAAATCTGTTCTGCCGCCGCCGAATCGCCGTTCAGGGAAGCGGTCGCAGCCAGGAAATACGTGCCTGTCCCGGTCTTCCGGACATTGAGCCGGTAGGAGAAGCTCACCGTGCCATTTGTTCCGGTCACACCAGAGAGCGTAACGGCAGACCCCAATACAGGTGTCATCACCACGGTTACCGCTGCCCCGGAAACAGGATTTGAATCTACCGTCACCAAAACGCTGATGGTGACTTTGTCCCGATCACTAAAGGTGGCTCCAGGAGAGGGTGCAGTGAAAGCTACCGCCAGTTCACTGTCGGGGGTTGGAGAAGGTGTTGGCGAGGGTGTCGGAGAAGGTGTCGGCGTTGGGTCTTCTGTGGGAGTGGGTGTTGGCGTCGGTTCCACACCGCCGCCGAGGTAATCCAGCGCGGCCGCAGCCTGCACAAGGCCATACCCGAAAACGACATCCCGACCCGCAGCGCCCAGGTCCAGCGCAGTGGCATTCATAGCTTCACGAATCTCAACATTTGTCCAATCCGGGTTGGCAGACCAAATTAATGCAGCCACACCGGAAACATGGGGGGCAGCCATGGATGTGCCATCCCAGGCCTCATACCCACTGGCAGGCCAGGTATACGAGCAGTCCACACTGGCGATCGTACCCATTTTGTTTGCAGCCAGATATTGACCATCTTCCATACTGACCGAAACAGCTGCGATGTTGGAGGAAGCGCCGTCACCCAAAGTCCCCAGGAAATTCCCGGGCTCGTTATTATAAATGACCGCCGCAACACCGCCGCCATTCTGCACAGCCATCACCTTGTCATAGAAGGAAATGTCGCCCCGTTGACAAAGAACGACCTTCCCGGCCCAACTGCCACTGGCCAAACAAAGACCCCCGTCAACCATTGCGCCACTGGCGGTGGTATAGGCACTATATTCGACATGATTGGCGCTATAGGCCGCACCATCGACTAACAAACTGTTGGATTCAATATAGGAGATTGTTGAAAGAACGGCTACACCAGGAGCAGCAATTTCAACCTGACTGTTTTGCAGTGAGAAAGATGCGACATCAAAGTTAGAATCGATTGCAGCCACTGAGACCACAGAGCTGTAGGACGCAGGATAGGAAAAAGCGCCAGGCGTTTCTTCCTGCTCGTTTCCAGCGGAAGCAATACTCAAAATGCCCGCTGAATAAAGTGTATCAAAAGCTCGTTCCTCTTTCCGGTTTGAGCTTGTGCCCCCCAAACTCATGCTGATGACATCCGCACCGTTATCCCGGCAGGAATAGATCGCGTTAACCAGGTTGGATGCATTCGTCCATGCTCCGGAATTATCAAAGATCTTCACAATATAAAAATTTACGGTCCCTGGGGTCACACCAACCACACCCAAAGCGTTGTTCATTGCAGAGATCGTGCCTGCCACATGGGAACCATGCCCAACGCCGTCCGAGGTCCAATCCCCATCCACCTGCGACATGCCAGAGGCGCTATCTTTCAGATCCTCATGTCCGGCATAATAACCAGTATCAATAATACAAACCGTGATACCCGAGCCATTTGGTGCGCCGTCATCGGTAACCGCATCGCGGTTGACGTCCCAAATATCTCGAGCCTGGACAGCATCAATGCCCCAGGGGACAATTTGCTGGCCGGTTGCATCGACAGTATCCGAAAACAGCGATTGCGGAACGGATTGAACCGGTTCGATGGGGTAACGATCAGGATCCACTTCCACGTCGACCACATTCGGATTCTGCATGATGCCGTTTAGCGCCGCTTCCGGCAAGGTCACCACATACGCTTCCAATTCCGGAAAATCGTAGTGGAAGGTTGCCTTTGCCCTATCCAACGCCTGAAAGACCTCGGCTTTTCGTTCACTCTGGTACGACACCCAGACGCGAACTGTATCTTTTGGTGCCGCTACGGCAGGTGTCACCGTCACTAATGTGACAGCGACAATGACCAATAACGTCACCAGTTGACCAAACTTACGTGCTCTCATTGTCTACCTCCAGATAAAAATTTTGATATTAGATTATATATCAAATAAGTGTTGAAATTGGTCATTGATACCTGGAATTTGTGAAGAAATTGTGAAGATTTTTCAATTTTCTCTTTTGAGATAAATGTCAATGATTCAAGGTTACGGCCTTCCTTTATATAATCAATCAGGTCTAATTTCTCACACTTATCCGTTAATGAGGTGTAAAATGAAAGGTTGAAAACCAGATATTGCACGACGATCATTTCAGAGTGTGTCGTTGAAAAAGGAGTTTGATCGATGAAAGTAATCATTATTGGTGGTGTTGCAGGCGGAGCCAGCACGGCAGCCCGTCTGCGGCGGATGGATGAACAAGCCGAGATCATCATGTTGGAACGAGGACCTTATATCTCGTTTGCAAACTGCGGTCTGCCCTATCATATTGGTGAGGTCATTGAGGATCGTGACAAATTATTAGTCGTCACCCCCGAAAGCCTCAAAGACATGCTCAATATTGACTCCCGTGTCAGGCATGAGGCCCTCAAAATTGACCGTAAAAAGAAATCAGTGACTGTGCGGGATCTGGATTCAGGCCGCACCTACGAAGAGACCTACGATAAACTGGTCCTTTCCCCAGGCGCTGCACCGGTTGTCCCTCCCCTGCCGGGTGTGGATCTGGACCGCGTATTCACTTTACGCAACCTGCCCGACATGGATAAAATCAAAGCATTTGTGGATGAGAAGAAACCCGCCCGCGCCGTGGTTGTTGGCGGTGGTTTCATCGGATTGGAGATCGCCGAAAACCTTCAGGATCGAGGCGTCCAGGTCACCCTGATTGAAATGCTCAATCAGGTCATGGCCCCCATCGATTATGAAATGGCAGCCCTGGTCCACCAGCATTTGACCTTCAAACGAATCCGATTAGCCCTCGGCGATGGCCTGAAATCCATTGAGGAAGGTGAGGCGGGCTGGCTGAAAGTCGGCCTTTCGAGCGGCCGCAGTGTGGACACCGAGATGGTCATCCTTTCGATTGGCGTTCGTCCGGATAATGCCCTGGCAAAGGAAGCCGGGCTTAATATGGGCCTGCGCGGAACAATCGTCACCAATGAACATATGCAAACCTCTGATCCGGATATTTACGCCGTGGGCGACGCCGTCGAGGTCAAAAGCCGGGTCACAAACCAGGAAACCACCCTGGCGTTGGCCGGCCCTGCAAGCCGGGAAGGCCGGGTGGCAGCGGACCATATCAGCGGGAAGAAACCCGCCATCTTCAAAGGTGTGGTCGGCACCTCCGTGGTCAAAGTCTTCGACCTGACCGTTGCCGCAGTGGGTTTGAATGCCAATGCACTAAAACAGGCCGGCATCCCGTTCCAGGATGTTATCGTTCATGTGTCGAACCATGCCGGGTATTATCCGGGCGCTTCACCGATGGCCCTGAAATTGCTTTTCGGCGAAAAAGGTCAAATCTACGGCGCTCAGGCAGTCGGAATTGATGGCGTCGACAAGCGAATTGATGTCATCGCCACGGCAATGCAATCCGGAATGACCGTCTATGACCTGGAAGACCTGGAACTGGCTTACGCTCCCCCATACAGTTCCTCGCGTGACCCGGTGAATATCATCGGGTTCACAGCGGGCAATGTGCTGCGCGGCGATGCCAAAGTCATGCACTGGGACGAGATCAACCAGCTTGACCGGCACCAGGCAACCATCGTTGATGTCCGCCTGCCGGAAGAACTGGCTCTGGGCATGCTGGATGGCGCAGTGAATATCCCCTTACCGCAAATTCGCCAGCAGATCAATGAAATTCCCAAAGACCGCCCTGTGCTGGTCTACTGCCAGACCGGCCAGCGCTCCTATTTCGCATCCCGTGTTCTCAACCAGTTGGGCTTTGACGCCTACAACCTAACCGGCGGCTATAAGACCTATTCCCACGCGGTTGGGCGGCAATCCAACTTCGATGTCTTCGAACATGTCTCCATTTCCAGCCGGGAAGAGATCAAAGAGATTCCACCAGCCGCCCTGACGACAGGCAACGAATTCACCGTGGATGCCTGCGGGCTGCAATGCCCCGGCCCCATCCTCAAACTGTATAACAAGATCAAAGAAGTGGAGGAGGGTGATATTGTCAAAGTCCAGGCGACCGATTTCGGTTTCACCAGTGATGTGGAAGCCTGGGCGAAATCCACCGGTAACCGCCTGCTTTCTCTGGATACAGAAGATGGCAAAATCGTCGCCAAAATCCAAAAAGGCGCAGGCAAGCAACCGGAAGCTGGTCAGGCCCTGGGCAAAAACAAGACCATGGTCATCTTCTCCGGCGACCTGGACAAAGCTCTGGCGGGATGCATCATCGCCAATGGCGTCATCGCGTCCGGGCATGAAGCGTCCATGTTCTTTACCTTCTGGGGCCTCAACCTCCTCCGCAAGAACGAACATGTCAAGGTCAGGAAAAACCTTGTTGAACGGATGTTTGGCTGGATGATGCCGCAAGGCACCAAGCGGGCCAGGCTGTCACAGATGCACATGGCAGGGATGGGCACAGCAATGATCAAGAGCATCATGAAGGAAAAGCATGTTGACTCACTCCCCGTGATGCTGCAAACAGCAATAGATAACGGCGTTCATATCCAGGCGTGCCAGATGTCCATGGACCTGATGGGAATCAAGCATGAAGAACTGATCGACGGCATTGAAATCGTCGGCGTCGCAACCATGCTGGCCGCTTCGGACGATTCAAACGGTGTGATCTTCATCTAATCAGATATCACAACCAATACCCACACCTCAAGAGGCTACCCGGTTGAAATGGGCAGCCTCTTTTTTGGGGAACGAGTGTGTTGTTTAATAAAGGGAAAGTTACCCTGAAAGATAATGCTGATAAGCCTCAGGTTCAACGGGCGGGATTCCCGGGCAGGTTCCCAATACAATTACTGCACTGGTCACATCGCCGTAAGCCAATGGGTAATGGCTCAACTGTCCGTTTGTCACGAGAGCTTCCATTATAGTGCAGGTTCAAAGGTTGCCTACTTTTCAACCATTCCCAGAACCTCGCCTGCTATCCGGGCGGCATCCGCCACAAAGACAGGGCACAGGGTATGGAAAAGATCCTCTTCGCGTGCTTCCTGCATTTGTTCCGGATCGGTGATATCCAGGCCAAGAAGACCGGGGCAGGTCAAATCACCGTGCAACGCAACAAAACTGTCCTGAAATTCCTTCGCAAGGTCGTAACAAACGGCTTTCTTCTCAGCATCAACCTCGTCAATCCCCCGTGCCAGGCCAATCGCCAGCAATGCGCCGCTGATCGCACCGCAGACCTGACCATTATGCCCCATCCCCCCGCCAAAAGGCGTCGCCAGTTTACAGGCCAGACCATCATCCAAACCCATCTGCTTGGCGAATGGCGCGAAAACGGATTGAGCACAGTTGTAATGATTTTCAAATTTTGCTCGGGCTTCATCCTCAAAGCGCATGGTTGTATTCCTCACCCCTGATTGATTTGCATGAATTTTTCGACTGCATCGCGGGTAGGCAGTGAAGGTTGTGCGCCGCGTTTTGTGGCTGCCAGCGCGCCGGCAGCAAGGCCATATTGCACAGCTTCAAGCAGCGGTTTCCCCTCTGCCAGGGTAACCGCCATTGCCCCGTTGAAGGCATCTCCCGCAGCCGTGGTATCCACCGCAGTGACCTCATGAGCCGGCAGATGGCGATCCATATCCTCAGTGACCACGCGCGCGCCATTTGCGCCCAAAGTGATGACCAGATTTTTTACCCCCCAGCCTTTTAACTTATGAATGGCTTTTTCCATATTCTGCTCGCCCGAAAGCAACGTAAGCTCATTCTCATTGGGTGTCAGGACATCGATATTTGCCAAAAGCGTTCTGGGTAAAGATTGAGCGGGTGCAGGGTTGAGCACGACCGGCACATTATAAGCGTTTGCCAGATCAACCGCCGCTGCGACCGTTTCAAGAGGGCACTCCAACTGCACCAATAACAGATCGGTCTCCCGCATCAAATCACGAGCATTATTCACATCATCCGGACCGATTTTATAATTCGCGCCCGAAGCAACAACAATCATGTTTTCGCCATCAGCGGATACCGCTATCATGGCGACACCAGTGGAAGTCTCCGGATCCTTAATGACATGGGTGGTCTTGATGTTGTTTTCAAGCAGCCCCTGGATCAGGGAATCCCCAAAGGCATCAATCCCAACCCGGCCAACCATGGTCACCTCACCATCCATACGGGCGGCAGCAACCGCCTGGTTGGCGCCTTTGCCACCCGGGAAGGTCTCAAAGTCACCGCCGAGAACCGTCTCTCCTGGTCCTGGCGAATGTGGAACGCGGACTACCAGATCCATATTAATACTGCCAACAACGAGTATCTTTGCCATGTGTATATTCTCTTTCCTGCTACCTTTTTCTCGATATTCTTATAAGGTTGCTATTCATTTTGATCATCTTTGGCCGTCGGCTTTTCATCCATTACCACCTGTTGGCTGGAAGGCTGAACATCTTTCATTTCTAAAGCCGGGTTGTTTCCACCAGTCTTTCCACTGACTGGCTCAGCCGTTTCCTCTGAATGATCCGGTTCGGATAAATCCAGGGTGTTTTCTTCGCTATCCGCAAAGTTAAGCAGATTAGGCGTTTCTGTCTGCTGGGTTGTTTCTTTATCCGGCTTCGGCTGGCTGGCGGCGATCCAGATAGCGATGATAATCCCAAACAGCCCCCAGAATAATAGGTATTGCGAGTAGGGGATATTAATAAAAGGCTTGGTCAGTTGACTAAAAGTCTGGATGTTGTTGGTCGTGATGGATGTCACACCGGTCAGCCAGAACTGCGAGAACAACCACGGTTCGTCAATGGTGTATACGTTGACCCCCAATCCTTTTGCCCGGTAAGCTCGGATTTCACGGGCAGTGATCCCCGTATCCACATTGACAATCTCATATTGGAGATCGATCAGGTCCTGCGCTTCCGGCATATCCGAACTGGAAGCCCCCACAACCCGCGTCATTTGAGGCGCTTCATCAATGAGCACCGGCAAGTGTTCCCGGTCTACGAGGAACCACACGTTGCCATTCATGCCCGATTCACGGCAGGTTGTCAGCACGATGTCAAAGAATGCTTCATAAAAGGGATGCTCGGTGGACGGATAGCGCATATCAAACATGACGACCATGCCCTTCGCGTCCAGATACGTCAATGCTTCTGCCAATGTGGGAATTGTCTGACCCTGATTGATTGCCAATTGAGCCTGGGATACATAACCATCAGAAATCGTGTCATAGGGGTCGGATTGAATGAACCACAAGCCGGCGTTCAATTGTTTAAGTTCAGCGATGGTGAAGTTGGAAGCCGGTTCTTCAACCCGGTCGGGAAAAACCTCGGCGATGTTGGTCGTTCGGGCGAGAGTCTCATCATGCATCAGAAAAGGAACGCCATCCAGGCTGATCATCAGATCGGTTTCGAAACCCAAAGCCTCATTTTCATCGGCTAATTCGGCCGCAGCCAGGGTGTTTTCCGGTGCAAGCATGGAAGCTCCCCGATGCGCAATGAGCGCCGGACGGGTCGGCAACCCCCCCTGATAAGCCCAATTTGGTGGGTTGAAAGTGGAAACCAGCCACAAACCTACCAGGCTGACCAGCACCATGCCAATGCCAATAGTCCAGGGCCATTTCTTCCCGGCTGTAGATTGAGATTTTTTGCGCAGCCAGAGGATCAAACGACGCAGCCATACAGCGATAAGCAGGAAAATGAGAGGATCTGCCACAAGTCTGACCAGGTTCAACAGCTGGATAAGGATCCCCTTCTGGCTGGGATCTTCCCGCAGGAGAAGAATAAAAGATCCATAGATCAATCCCATAAAAAGGACCCAGACAATGCAGAAAGCCCAATTCCAAAACGATCTGGTCCATTGGCTTTTTCGGTCGGATAGTCGAAACCGGAAAACCCGGACAAAACTCCAAAACCCAACCAATCCTGCCAAGACCATTAAAATAGTCACATAGGGTAGCTGGAAGCTGAGAATTTGACCGATGAAATGATCAACATCACTCCTAAATCCGCCCACTGCCACCCAATAGATCAGGAAAAAAACACAATGGAGCAATAAGATGAATGCCAATAAGTAATGAAACCGCTGACGCAACCGGCTGGGGGTAACCTGAGTCTCGGACATACCCACATTTCTCCAATCTCTGACTTGATCCTAATATCATTATAGTCAAAAATACCATCCAATGGGAGTAGCCTGGAAAGAAAACATGAGTTTCCCAGCGAATTAACCCTTCAATGTAAAATTTTAACAGGAACCTGACGAACAGTACCGGCTCTCAGTGGTAAAATTACATTATTAAATCTTTTGAAAGACCCATTAATGCCAACTGTTTTAAAACAAATCCAACGTTACTATAAAGGAAAATTCCGAGCAGACCTGACTGCGGGCTTGACCATTGGGATGGTCGGCATCCCTCAATCCATGGCCTATGCTGTGATTGCCGGCGTAAACCCGGTTTATGGCCTCTTCACTGCCATTATTCCCGCCATCATCGGCGCGCTATTCGGAAGTTCTCCTTTCCTGGTCACAGGCCCGACCAACCCAACCGCCCTTGTGACAGCGAGCGTCCTCCTCGGATATGTCGATCGTGGGAACTATCTGGAATTCGTCCTGGCGCTTTCCATTCTTGCCGGTTTGTTCAAACTCCTTTTTGGTCTATTAAAACTGGGCTCTCTGACCCGTTATCTTTCCAATTCTGTCCTGGTCGGGTTCCTTTCTGCGGCCGGTGTCCTAATCATCGCAGGACAGGTTGGAAACCTGTTTGGTGTAACCCTCCCCAGAAGCAGCAATCTATGGACCATTCTCGTCAACCTTATCAGGAATTTTTCAAATATTAATGGTCTGACCCTGACGGTCAGCGTTGTAAGTATTGCGATGATGCTCCTTCTTCGCAGACTTAACCCCAAACTGCCAGCCGGCTTGATTACGGTCATCCTTGCCGGCCTTGCTGCTTACCTCACAGGTTTTACGGAGCGCGGCGTCCAACTCGTCGATGCATTTGGGTTACCTGAATCCATTCAATTAAGCTTTCATATTCCGGCAATCGCCTGGAGTGAGATCCCGGCTTTGCTGGTGCCTGGCGCGGCAGTCGCCCTGTTTGGACTCATGGAGACAGTCTCAATCACCAAAACCATGAGCCAAATGACAGGTGACCGCCCCGACCCTTCCCGTGAGATGGTCGGGCAGGGATTGGCCTCTTTGACGGGCGGGTTCTTCCATTGCATGCCGTCCTCAGGGTCTCCCTCCCGCACAGTGATCAACGTGGTCAGCGGTGCAAAAACACGACTTTCAGCCGTTTATTCCGGGCTGAGCGTTCTTGTCTTCATCCTGGCAGCCTCCCGGTTAATCGGATATATCCCCATGGCGGCTCTGGGTGCGGTGGTGGTCGTTTCTTCCGCCGGTCTCATCAATCTCAAGCTGATTCAGATGACATGGCAAAGCCGTATCCAAAGCAGAGTGGTGATGTCCCTGACCTTCATCTTCGCCCTGATCCTTCCTCTGGAATATGCAATCTTCATCGGCGTTCTGGCCAGTCTGCTGATCTTCCTGGGAGAAAGCAGTCAGATCAACCTGAGTTACATCAGCGAAGATAGCGATGGGCGGTTTATTGAACTGCCGGTAGAGTCCATAAAATATCAAAAGCCACAAATTATCATAATCAACGTGGAAGGCGATTTGTATTTTGCGGCTGTGGAAGGATTGCAGGATGAACTGGAGAAAATTCTGGAAACCCATCCAAAGGTCCTCATCCTGCGTTTTCGCAGGACCCACCTGCTCGCCAGCACCGGCGTTGTTGCCCTCAACCAATTTATCCGAACCGCCCAAAAAAGCGGCATCCACATCTTGTTTTGCGGTATCCATGAAAAAATACTGGAGACTCTAGACTCCGCGGGAATCGTAAACACAATCGGGGCAACCAATATTTTCACAGCAGACGACCATCTATTAAGTTCAACACTGCAAGCCCTGGAAAAAGCTAAATCCTTACTGCACGCAGACGAACAACCATCCTGACAATATTCCGAATAGAGAAATCCATGCCAAAACCATTTATAAAGGATTCGTCTGACAATAAAGATCAAGAAAAATCCGACCGGCTTGCCAGAGAGTCCATACGACTTCACCAATATTACCGGGGAAAATTGAACATCATGCCCAAATGCCCCATTCGGGAACTTGATGATTTCTCCATCTGGTATACACCCGGCGTCGCAGCGCCCTGCAAAGCCATCGCAGCGCATCCCGAACAGGTTTATGAAATGACCAATAAAGGGAACCTGATCGCCATTGTGAGTGACGGGTCGCGTGTCCTGGGTCTTGGAGATATTGGTCCTGAAGCGGGCCTGCCAGTCATGGAAGGCAAGGCGATGCTGTTCAAATACTTCGGGGGCGTGGATGCCATCCCGATCATGCTGGATGTCAACTCGCCGGACGAGTTCATTGAGACCGTCCTCCGAATCCAACCCGGCTTCGGCGGAATCAACCTGGAAGATATCGCTCAACCGAAATGTTTTGAAATCCTCGACCGGCTGCGCCAGGAAGCCCATATCCCGGTCTGGCATGATGACCAGCAGGGCACGGCGACCGTAACCCTTGCAGGGCTGATGAACGCTCTCAAAGTGGTCGGCAAAGCCAAAGAAACCGTCCGGGTCGCGTTTATCGGTACCGGGGCAGCCGGGATCGCCTGTTCAAGGCTGATCTTTGGCTGGGGTGTCGATCCCGCTAAAGCCACCATGGTGGACGTCGGTGGAATCCTGGGCCCTCACCGGAAAGACCTGGACTCCGGGGCATTGCAATGGGAGCTGGCCCAAATAACCAACATGGAAGGCCGGGAAGGCGGCATTCCGGAAGCCCTGCAAGGCGCGGATGTCGTCATCGCCTATGCCAAACCAGGCCCGGGCATCATCCTGCCGGCGTGGATCGAAGCGATGGCTGCGGACCCCATCGTTTTTTCCTGCGCCAACCCCACACCGGAGATCTGGCCCTCGGAGGCTAAAGCCGCCGGCGCGGCTGTCGTCGGCACCGGGCGTTCCGATTTTCCCAACCAGGTCAACAACTCACTCAGTTTCCCCGCCATCTTCCGCGGCGCGCTGGACGTCCGCGCCAGGACGATCACGGACGAGATGTGTTTTGCGGCTGCGGAAGCGCTCGCCAACAGTGTTGATGATTCGGAGTTGAACCCGGATTATATCCTGCCGAAAATGATGGACCTCACCATTTATCCACTCCAGGCGGCAGCAGTGGGCATGAAGGCGCAGGAGCAGGGGCTGGCCCAGGTGCAAATGAGTTATGATGAATTATTGACCCGGGCTGAGATCATGATTGCCGCTTCCCAGGCAGCCACCCATGTCTTGATGGATGAAAACTGCATTCCACCCATGCCGGCTGACTAAAAACCTTGCCTTTTTGAACAGGTGGCCTGTGATATCATAAACAGTACCACTTGGAGGTTTTATGGCTGATAAATCCAAGCTCCAACCCAACTGGTCTCTTTTGATGCCGGCAATCCTGTTGGTGATCGAATGTATTGCCCTCATCGCCTTGCATCAATTGGGATATACCATCCCTCAAAACCTGCGTTACGTCTTTCTTGCGTTGGGTATCTTCCTGCTATTCCGGATTTTCAGACTGCTCACCGCCACCTTGCGGGTAAAAAACGCCCTCCGGCAGTTAAAATCGGTTGACAAATTAGTCGAGTCAGGTCAATTAATGACCGCCATTAAAGAATGGAAGAAATTGCTGCTCAGCCTTCCCGAGGATAAATACCTGGAAATCCTCAACTCGGTGGAAAAAGTCTATGAAAAGGAAGAGATGTTGGACGCCGTCAAGGAGACCAAAATGGTTCAAGCCGAGTCCATTGAGTTCTTTGAGGCGATTTCAGCCGCTAATAATGAAAAACTGATCAGCCGGCAGGATTGGCAAAACAAGGCGATCGCGCTTCGGAATATGATCCGAGACCTGCCTGAAGAAAAAGAGAAACAAGCTTCAGCCTCGGATTAAGTCAACAGGAGAGAATAAAATGCCAAAACCACCTTTAACTTTCTTTACCGAACTTAATAACGAAGAGCTGACCTGGTTGTTTGAACAGCAGCATGTGATTGATGACCTCAAAGCGCTGAATGCCTCCCTCAGCCTTGGCATCCTGGACCTGTCGGGCGAGCGGGCCAGGGTTGTAAAAAAACTGAATAAAGCCGGTATCCCCGTTATCGCCTGGCTGCTGCTGCCGGAGGAACAGGGGTACTGGTTCAACCTGGACAATCATGAAGCGGCAATTCAACGGTATCTTGATTTCCTCGCCTGGACGGAGAAGAACGACCTCCTCTGGGTGGGCATCGGTCTTGATATTGAACCGGATATCCGGGAAATGCGCCAGATCATGGAGAAGAAGCGGACGGAGAAATTCGTCTCCACCCTTTTGCGACGGTTGATGGATAAGAAACGGGTTGCAAAGGCGAAGCTGGCTTATCAATCGCTTGTGGAGCGAATCCATGCGGATGGTTACCCCGTTGAATCCTATCATATCCCGCTGATTTCAGAGGAACGCCGGGCCAATTCTTCCGTCCTTCAACGCACGCTGGGGCTTATCGACCTGGAAACCGACCGGGAAGTTTTTATGCTCTACTCCAGTTTCTTCCGGCCCAACGGTGACGCCCTCCTTTGGAGTTACGCGCCGGAGACGGATTCAATCGGCGTCGGTAACACCGGCGGCGGCGTGGACATTGAAGGCGTCATTGATCTCCCCCCACTCACCTGGGAAGAATTTTCCCGGGATTTGCGCCTATGTGTCATGCAGGGAAAACCCATTCATATCTTCTGCCTGGAGGGATGCGTCGGGCAAGAGTTCCTCTCCAAGCTAAAAGACTTTGATTGGGATGAACCTGTGGGAAAACCCGGAAAACTTCACCGGGTCAAGGGCATCCGCACCGGAATAACGACCGGATTATGGCTGCTTGAACGCCCCTGGGTGATCCTGATTGCACTCGCTTCCATCATTGGATTGGGTTTCCTCTTCAAGCGCAGCCAGAAAGAATAACCACCAGACCAGGATAGGTTCTACCCTGTTACCAGGTACGCCGCTGACCAATTGGATTTATAATTGAGGTACTGATTCCATCTCGAAAGGACTGGACAATGAGCATCCATTAATTCCAAAACCATGTGAACGCTATCCGTTTCACCGGGATTAATGTGCGCCATCACCTGTCCGGGATTCTTCCCGTTTGTCTTTGACATTACGCATATTGATTTGAGCCAAGGCTTGCGCTGGCAACCCATATTTTGCCAGGATGGCTTTTTCATTTCCTTGTGCAACGTTAACAAGAAAGCTGCTGCACTACTTGAAAGGAAAAACCATGAAAGCCAAACAAAACCCCTTTAATTTCAACCGGGATTTCATACGGGCCAGAGATTTCTTATCCACCACCTTTACGCTCTACCAAAGCTCCGTCAACTGGCGCATCGAGCGCTGGGAATACACCTTCTATTTCGTTTCACCATTCCTGGCGAACTGGGGGGAAGACCCTCCCAGCAAGCATCCATTGATAAAATGAACCAATTTCTTTATCAGAAAACAGGTCTTTGGGAGACTGAGGACGGTGAAATCGCCGGCGTAACCCATCTCGAACATCCCGACCCAACCCACCCCGGTTACGGCGAGTTCTTTATCGAGCGTCACCCCGAGTACCTGAACCTCCTGCCTGAGATGGTGGATTTTGCTGAAGCGGAACTCATCGACCCGAACAAAAACCACCTCTTTATTTATGTGGACCCGAAGAACGAACCCTTGCTGAAACTGTTGTCTTCCCGAGGATTTGAACCGGACACCGCCAGCCAGGGGATTGAAAGCGAATTCGATCTGATCAATACCAACTTGCCGGATGAACCTCACCTGCCTGAGGGCTTCCAACTTCAATCCATGGCGGATGAAAATGACCTGGCTCAACGCTGCAAAGCCTTTGGTCGTGGGTTTAACCATCCCGATCCTTTGGAATGGCCATCATTGAAGTCTTATGAAATCCTCCAACAAGCGCCGGATTACCGGAAAGAACAGGACATCGTCATCAAATCCCCAAATGGGGAATATGCCGCCTTCTCCCTGATCTGGCACGATGCGCCGAACCATCTGGCGACACTGGAACCCGTCGGGACGCAGCCTGAGTTCCGCCGGATGGGGTTGGCCCGTG
Organism: Anaerolineaceae bacterium; assembly: GCA_003542325.1. Taxonomy (GTDB): domain Bacteria; phylum Chloroflexota; class Anaerolineae; order Anaerolineales; family Anaerolineaceae; genus Brevifilum. The sequence continues at coordinate 11,387 of DPKV01000101.1, read as the reverse complement.
AAGCGGTCTATGAGGGCATGCGCCGGATGAGCCGGAAGGGTGTCACCCGGGTGGTCGTCAGCTCCGATCAGGCGTTCTACAAAGCCATCGGGTTTGTGCCATGCAAATTTTCATATAAAATGGAGAAGATAATTTCCTAATCGTTTGAATTCAATAGGGCGACCCGTGGGTCGCCCTATTCTTTTTACGGAATTTATTTTTCTATTCCAACTGGATTGTGTCCCAAACAGAATCGGATTAAGCCAGCTCTTCCAATTTCTTTTTCTTTTCCATATGCAGAAGCTGGACTTCCTTTTGAACTTCCTCCCACTTCTTACCCTTTAGCGGGAACCAGATCAGAATAACTGCTCCGATCAGACAGGCTATCCCCGGGATCACACCGGTAAAGATCTTGATCCCCATGATCGCTTCAGCCGGTTGATTCAGGAAGATTTCGCCCTCATTGGAGGCCCGTGTGACGAAGTGGGTCAACTCCAGGATGAAGGGCGTGACCCAAAGCGCAATCGATTGAGCGGGTTTGGTAATGAGTGCATTGACCCCAAAGAAGGCCCCTTCCCGCCGGACGCCGGAGCGCAGTTCATCTTCGTCCGCCACCTGGGCGAACAGGACATTGGTCAGGGTCTGCGGACCCGCCAGACCCAGCCCGGCCAAAACCACACAGGCCGGTATCAGGGCGTCCGGGACGAAAGCAATCGCGATCAACCCAATCCCCGCCACCACCAGCAGGAATTGCTGCGCCCCGACAATTCCAAACCACTTCCTGAATATGGATGTCAATGGAATGCCGATGATCAATGGTACAAACAGGAACACCAGCAGTTGGATGGTCGGCCATTGCAGCACATAATCCGCCAGGTAATACAAAGACCCGATGATCAGTGAACTCATCAAAATCGACATGAAATTGGCTGATACCAGGGTCAGGAAGGATTTACTGGTGAAGGTGTACTTGACCGCATCCAGTAAAGGAATGGGTTTGTCCACCTTGGTGTATTCAGGTTTTTCCTTGATTTTGAAGGTCGTGACCATGATCAACAGCATGCCAAAGATACCCGCCACGATCACCGCGACATATAAGGGGACCAGCGATGCGTCACCCGTTTTGGGCCGGACCATATCGGGAATAACAAACCCAAGAAGCGTTCCCAGCATGGCAAATAATGAACTCGAGATTTGAAGCTGGTTGCGATGCTGATCCGTTTCGACCACTTCCGGCAAAAGGGCCGAATAAACCAGGCCAATGATGGTATAGCAGGTGTCATAAAGCAACATCGTGACAAGCATCCACCAGAACAAAGCCTGCTGCCCGGCTTGTGGGGGTGCAAACCAAACGAGGATGAAGGTCAGGGCGAGGAAGGGTGCCGTGTACCGCATATAAGGGATCCGCCGGCCATGCTTGCTCCGGGTGCCATCCGTGATATACCCGAAAATCGGGTCGTTTAAGGCATTCCAAATCGCGTAAATTGTCGCTGCAATCCCGATCCATTTGGCACTCAGACCAAGATAATCCTGATAAAAAATGGTCAACAAGCCGCCATAGATCCCGGAGATCAGGGAAGTTCCCAGCGCAGCGGTCCCCCATGAGATTTTATATCCAAAGCTTAATTTTGCAGGACGAGGTAAAGATGAGTCGGTCATGAAAGTCTCTCCTTATGATAGTGGGTGGGTTCAAGCAAGAGGCGGCATCAATTCCTTGAGCGCCCGATAACCGATGACCTGAATACCTTCATTCTTAATAAAATCGCGGGTGGCCTCGCTGGTAAAGGTTTTATAATCAGCCACACGGCAATCCCACGAGGTGGTGATATGGCGCAGTTCCGGCGTGTCCTTCGAGGGGTGAATGATGAAATGGGTGACCCCGGGTTTCAATGCGAGCAGCGCTTCCTTCGCCTGATCAAACCGATTTTCAGCGTGTTCCAATTCCAACCCGGAAATGCCATCCAGCAAGGGCAGACCCATCTCCTCCAATGATTGGAGCGTCCCGGCTAGAAGCTGAGCAGTTGCCTCATCTACACGCTGCTGCGCCATGATGGTAGGTACATCCATCCGGGGGATCATCAGCGGCAGGCTGAATTTCATCGCCAGTTGGACATAGGTCGAGATGAATTTGGGATGGGCGACGGAGCCCATGTGGGTATCGATATGGGTCAGGTTGATTCCCTCTGCCAACGCCCGGGTGACCTGTGCCTCGAGTTCCACCTGAACGGCTTCCGGACCGGCATGTTCCCAGACGCCTTCAGAACGACGGTGGAAGAAACCCTGCTCGTCCATCAATCCGGTTTCCGGGTCACGGGTGCTGATCGGCCCCCAGCGATAGGTCTGCCATTCGCTGGTCAGAGTCAGATGGGCGCCGAGGTCGGCTTCAGGATGGGAGACGGCGAAATTAGCTGCTTCCAGAAACCAGGGGCAGGGCACCATCACCGCACCGCTGGAGATCAATCCGAAATCCACCATTTCCGCAAATGCATCCACAGACGCCTGGCACATGCCAATATCATCGGTATGGATAATGATGACCCGGTCATCATTTGAAAAACCTAATTTTTTGAGAACTGGATTGGCCAGCATGGACACTCCTTTGATTCGGTGAGATGAAGAGGTAATAACCCAATTATAAGTACTTTTTCCATTTATTGAACGTTTTTCTCAGTGAATCCCATCGTAATTTTCAGGATTGACCTATAATTTACTCAGATATGCAGGCTCTGCACCCTCAAAAACGCTTAATATATATAGCAGATGCAAGAGGATGGAAGGAAAGGACATGATCCGCAAACAAGATTGGCTCTGGGTATTGCTGCTCCCCGTCTATCTGATCCTCAGCACGTTCCGGCACGAGGCAGCGCATGCTGTCATTGCCGCAGCGCAAGGCGCGGAGATTGTTAGATTCGTCTTCTGGCCGTCTGTTTATGAGACCGGTAAATTCTATTTTGGTTATGTCTCATGGCGGGGAGGGACAACCAACTGGCTGGTGGATGCCGCCCCATATTTTATGGACATCCTCACGTACAGCGTCTTTTTCCCGGTCGTCTATTGGGTACAGTTTCGTTGGCACAGCCTGTGGCTGAATCTGGTCATCATCGGATTGTTTTCCCCCATTATCAATTCCCTGTACAACTATATCAGAGGCGGCGATGTCCGGGAATTGCTGGCTGTTTTGCCCGACCTCCCGGTACATGTCTGTTTCCTGCTGGGCTTGGGATTGGCCGTTCTGGGTTTGGTGCTCTCGTTTACAAGCTCAGCCCAGGCAAAAGCGAAACGCAACAAAAATTGACAGGAACCATAGCTCTACATAAATGAAATTACCGTTGGATAACTAATGGACTCCACTGATAAAAAAACCGTCAAGACCTTTTAATTCAGCGGTAAGAAAAAGTCCCCGCTGTTACACGGGGACTTCGGCTTTCGTTCAATCCTGCCAGTTTGTTTACTGATTCAGGATCATCAGGAGACCTGATGCAACCGCCACGATGGCAATCACCGTACCCAGGCTGCCAATGCCAAGCAATCCTGCCAAACCGGTCAAAATCAACCAGAGGACGAACAGCAGGAATCCGAGATGTTTCTTGAACCCGGCCCATTTAATGACCAGGACGATACCAGCGACGAGCGCCAGGATAGCCATGACCATTCCCAGCCAGGAGAAACCCAGGCTGACGAGCGCGGTCAAACCCACCAGGATCAAATAGATCGCGGCCAGGGCCCAGCCTGCAAAGACCGAAATTCCGGGCTTCGCAACCAGGATCAGGACGCCGGCGATCAGGGCCAGGACAGCGATCACAATTCCCAACGCGCTTAACCCAGGGATGAAAACCGCTAATCCGGCCAGGATCAGAAAAATTCCTAATACAATGTACATTAATCTTTCTTTACTCATGATTATCCTTTCAATACAGTGCTTTTTGATATCTCGCCCAAACGAGAAACCACCTTCCCGTTGGGCATTGCTTGACACCTGGGAACGCCTATGCTAAAACTGAAAGCGTCGCTGCGGTGTCTACGGAATAAAACCCGGAAGCACAACACGAGTTACGCCGGAATTTCTGAACCTTATCGGAGCTTAATGAAGGTCATTCAAGTCATCCCCACCTACAATGAAGCGGAGAACCTGCCCGAACTGGTCAAGGCGCTGCTCTCTCAACCCGTTCCCGGCCTTCAACTCCTGATCGTGGATGATAACAGCCCGGACGGTACCGGCACGGTGGCGGATGAACTGGCAGGGGACAACCCAGGGAAGGTCGCTGTGCTGCATCGATCCGGTAAGGAAGGTCTGGGCAAAGCTTATATCCAGGGATTCAAAAAAGCGCTGGATGACGGCGCGGATGTGATTGGGATGATGGACGCCGACCTAAGCCACCCGCCTGACCGGCTCCCGTCTATGCTGGCTGCCCTTGAAGAAGCCGATGTTGTCATCGGCTCCCGTTACTGTGAAGGTGGCAGCCTGGATGAGACCTGGCCAGCCTTGCGCAAAGCGTTGTCCTGGTTTGGGAACGCCTATGCCCGGACCATCCTGGGTCTTCCGATCAAGGACGCCCCCGGCGGTTACCGCCTGTGGCGCAGGTCTGCGCTGGAAGCGATCCCCTTCGAGCAGTCCCGTTCCAGCGGGTATGTCTTCATCGTGGAACTGGCCTATATGGCGAAACTGGCCGGCCTGGCCTTCCGCGAAGTGCCGATCCACTTCGCCGAACGCAGCCACGGCGTTTCCAAGATGTCCCTGCGAATCCAGATCGAGGCCGCACTGCGGGTCTGGCAGCTTCGGAAAATTTATAAAAAGACAAGGTAGGTCACGTGCCGTGGAGCGAAGCGGAACGCACGTGACAAAAATCAATATTTTCTTTTACAATTCATCAACAACTTCGAAAGGGGAAACGTGAATATTCGGCGATATTACCAATCCGGTCAAATTGTATTCATTACTCAGATCGTTGAGAACCGTACCCCTGCATTCACTCATCCTGAATACGTTTCTCTATTACGTCAAGTGTGGCATAAAACTAAAGAACGACATCCTTTCACCATGTTAGCTTATGTCATTCTTCCTGATCATTTCCACCTTCTCATTCGACCCAATGGAGAAAATAATTTTAGCCAGATCATGCATTCAATAAAAATGAGCTACACTTTGTCCTTGAAAAGATTATTGAAAGAAGACACGCCTTTACAATTTTGGCAGAAGCGATTCTGGGATCACGTTATTCGGAATGAAAACGATTTAGAAAACCATATTCATTACATCCATTTCAATCCGATAAAACATGGTTATGTTCCAGATCCTGGCGATTGGAAGAACAGCAGTTTCCATGAATGGCAACAACGAGGTGCGTATTCCCGACAGGTAAACTGGTCGGAACCAGAGCATACATCTTGGGGAGAGTGATAATTTTGTCACGTGCGTTCCGCTTCGCTCCACGGCACGTGACCTACAACGCTTTTTGGGTAAATGAAATTCAGTCTTTACAAGTGTCGACTAATTTAATCCAGTCATCCAAAGCCAGGTTCTCAGGCCGTCTCTGGGGATCAATCTCAACTCGCATTAGTTTTTCGGAAACCACATCCGAATCACCGCCCAGAACCGCTTGCAGCGAGTTGCGCAGCATCTTCCGCTTCTGGTTAAAGGCTGCATGCGCCAACCGGAAAAGCAGGTCCACCTCTTCCCTGGATAATTTCGGTTCGGGATAAATATCCACAACCAGCACACTCGAATCGACCTTTGGCTCGGGAATGAAGCAGGCCGCCGGGATTTGACTGGCGATCCGCGCCTGGCCATATATCTGGACGGAGAGGGACAGCAAACTCATCTTCTCGTCCTGACTGAGGATCCGCTCGGCCACTTCGCGCTGCATGGTCAGGACCACCCGCTCCGGCCGGACCGGTGCTTCCAAGAAATGCCGGATGACCGCTGAGGTGATGTAATAGGGAATATTTGCCACAACCTTGTAACCGTCCGCTGCAAACAGGGTTTCCATCGGGATTTTCAGGACATCCCCCTCCACCAGCCGGACGTTCTCAAACGGTTCGGTGACCGCTTCCAGCACGGGGAATAATTCCCGGTCGATCTCAATCGCCGTCACCGAACGGGCACTAACCGCCAGCAGCCGCGTCAGGCTGCCCAGCCCCGCGCCGATTTCCAGCACCTCGTCATCGGGGCCAATCTCCGCATCCCGCACGATCTTGAGCAGGGCATTATGGTCAGCCAGGAAGTTCTGCCCAAGGGATTTCCGGGGACGGATGCCATAATGGCGGAGCAGATCGGGAACATGCAGGGGTTCAAGGTTCATAGTAAATATTCGTATCCATTATGGTGCCAGGAAATACATGACCCGATATCCGTTGCCAAGGTGTTGGGCTTCATATTCGTCTTCCGAATAACCGAGATCGATCCAGGGGACGGACATACCCACACAGCCGCCGCAAACATCGGCGATGACGCCGTACCCGTAATCGGTGACATAGACCTGTTGGCCCTCGTAAGCGTAATACCAGTCGTAATAGACCGCGATCACTCCTTTTTGAACAGGCGACCGGTTGGAGGTGTAATACCAGCAATTGCCCTCATAGTCGCAGGGTTTGTACATGGTCGTATACACGGTCAATTTACGGTAATAATTAAATGTTGTGCCACCGATTGTTTCTGTCTGGATGACGACCCTGGTGCCCATACCCACAATCGCCGTCTGCGGCACACTGGCCTGCCAGGAGTCTTCACTGATCCGCCAGACTTCTTCTCCGTCCTCATAATAAACGCGCTGCCGGGAGGCAAAGATGCCGGGCTGGCCGGGCTGGATGACTGTGATCTGATCCAGCGGCGTGTCCGGGTCTTCCCGTGTTTCCGTTTCGTAGGCTGTCTCGTCGGTCAGGATGGTCAGTTCTTCCAGACCGCGCACGACCCGGATGACGCCATCGTCCGGAACCATCGCTGATTCTTCGGGCTTACTCGAATCCAGATTCTGCAGCGGCATACCAATCTCCTGCAGGGCTTCACCCACCGTGAGGGCCGCGCTCAATCCGGTCATGGTCTCCTCACCGCGCTGGACGGTGATGACCCGGGCCGGTCGAATGGTGATCGTCAGGGGTTCTGTAATGGCAGTTTCCATGCTTGCGGAAACCCAATCCAACGGTCCGAGGGCAATCCCCGCTGCCTCAAAGGCCGCACCAACGGTGGGCTGGCCGGTGTAAATCACCCGGCTGTCATCATCGGTCACGAGTGTCACCGGGATGGCTGGCACATATTGAAGGACAAAGGAGTCTTCGATTTCCAGCGGCCGGTTGGGGTCAACCATTGCACCGTTAATGCGGACCTGGTCCTGCGGGAAGAGGACAATTTCCGCCGCTCGCAGGAGGTTGGCGGGGATCCGTTCGGCTGAGGGAATGACCAGTTCGTAATCCGGTGTTTTCAGAACCACATCCCGGGCGGATTCGACGGTGACAGCGGCTTGATTCCAGATCAGACGGTTCCGCTCCGGTCTGACCCGGTCGGCAGCGTCGACCTTAACCCCGGCAGCACGCAAAACGCCCGCAGAGGTCAGCGCACCGGTGCGGACGGTTTGTGGATTCCCATCCACCACCACCGTGACCGTACGCTGCAAACCCAGCCAGATCAGGACCATCCCGATCAGGATGGCGGCCATGGCGGCGGGGAAGAAGATCTTCTTTTTGGGGGTCAGATACGTTTTAATCGAATTCAGCATAAGTTTGTTGTCGTTAAGTCAGTTTCTTTGTGTTTTTAGAGCATGTCAATTGTTTTTGCAGTATAACACATGGGGTAAAATTGGCAACCTTTAACCACCTCATCTGTAACCACCTCATCAGTCTGCTTCGCAGACAGCTTCCCACTGCGTTGCTTCGCTCCTTGAGGGGAAGCCTGAACACTCATAGTTATTCATTGAAAATTATTCAACTCCAAAATTCAACTAAACAATCTCCAATCAAGTAAAAAATTAAGCCTTCCCCTCGAGGAGAGAAGCGACGAAGCCCCCGAAGGGGACAAGGGGAAGGTGGCGCGGAGCGCCGGATGAGGTAATCATCTTGCCTTTGGATATAAGAAATGATAGATATCCAAGCAAACGCTTTCAAAATCCTCATTTATATCTAAATTTGAGTAGCGTTTAACAACCAATCCGAGATTGGCCAGATATTCATCCCGATCAGCATCTTTGGTAATATTTTCTGGCTCTAAATGCTGAGAACCATCCACTTCGATAACCAATCTTGCAGAAGTACAATAAAAATCAATGATGTAGTTTCCTATCACTTTCTGTCGGTTGAAAGTAACAGGTAAGTTTTTGAGAAAGTCATACCAGAGATGTCGTTCTTCTTTTGTCATTTTACGCCGTAACTGTTGAGAGATATGCGTTAATTTGGAGTTATGTTTTTCATTCATTGTTCCCACCTCATCAGTCTGCTTCGCAGACAGCTTCCCACTGCGTTGCTTCGCTCCTTGAGGGGAAGCCTTAATCCTTAATGACGGCTACTTCATTATTAGGTTTCTGCAAGGTCGTCTTCTAATAATCAAAGATTCTTTCTAAACCAAATTGGAGTTATTCGTTATAGATAAAAGCCTTTGCCTGGAGTGAAACGGAATCCCCAAAGTGTGTGAGGGGAAAGAGGTTAGTATTGCAAAATAAGATGGTTTTCACCCCTCCCCCCGAATCCTCAGCAGCACACCGACTAAAACATCCTGCCACGGCTCGGTCTCAGGGTCGGTAAAATGAATCCGGTAGGCGTTCTTTCCGGACAAAACCGGCCGGCCCAGGTCACGCAGCGGACGGTGGTCCACCCCTTCGGGCAGGGGCGGGTAATGCAGGACAAGCTGCTTTCCCTCAAACCCCACCGACGCCAGCCCGGCCAGCGCTGCCAGCAGTTTCACCTTGATCTGATAGACCAGGTTGCGCACTTCTTCAGGCAACGGCCCGAATCGGTCTTCAAATTCCATCTCTATCGAAGCCAGAGACGATACCTCCCGGATATCCGCCAGCCGCCGGTAGAGCTTCAGGCGCAGGTCCTGATCCGGGATGTATTCCGCCGGGATGCCGATCGCCAGCGGCAGGTTGACCGATGTCGGAAGGGCGATGGACGCGTCCAGGATCGAAGACTCCTCCGGTCCGCTGGCGCCCGTCGCCAGACGGAACTGCCTGACCGACTGGGCCAGAAGCCGGGTGTAAAGATGGAACCCCACCGAGGCGATATACCCCGATTGCCGGCTTCCCAGCATCTCACCCGCACCGCGCATTTCGAGGTCACGCATGGCGATGGCATACCCCGATCCGAGCTGAGTGTTCTCGGCCAGCACTTCCAGCCGTTCCTGCCCGTCGATGGTTGGGGGTTTGACCCGGTGGCGGAACAGGTAGGCATACGCGCGCTGTGCGCCCCGCCCCACCCGGCCGCGCAACTGATAGAGCTGCGCCAAGCCAAAGGTATCCGCCCGATCCACGATCAGGGTGTTCGCATTCGGGATATCCAGCCCCGACTCGATGATCGACGTGCAGAGCAGGATATCGATCTCGCCCCCTGTAAAGACGTGCATCACATCCGCCAGCCGGTTCTCATCCATCTGGCCGTGGGCGATCCCGATGCGGGCTTCCGGCACCAATTGCTCCAGGTGCGTCCGCATCGCGCCGATCGTCTGGACGCGGTTATGCACGAAAAAGACCTGGCCGCCGCGTTCCATCTCCCGTACCACCGCCTGACGCACCAATTTATCATCGTAGGGTCCGATATGGGTCACGATCGGCAGCCGCTCTTCCGGCGGCGAGCTGATCGTGGAAATGTCCCGGACGCCGGTCAGCGCCATATACAGTGTGCGGGGGATGGGCGTGGCCGTCAGCGTCAGCACATCTACCGAGGTCCGAAGCTGTTTCAGGTGCTCCTTATGAGTCACGCCAAAGCGCTGTTCTTCGTCGATCACCACCAGCCCCAGGTCCTTAAACGTCACATCCTGCGACAGCAGCCGGTGCGTGCCGATGATGATGTCCACCTTGCCCTGACGCAGGTCCCGGACGATCCGGTCCTGCTGGGCATTGGTCCGGAACCGCGAGAGCATTTCAACGGTCACCGGGAAACCTGCCAGCCGGGCGCTGAAGGTATCGTAATGCTGCTGGGCCAGGACGGTGGTCGGCACCAGGACAGCCACCTGCTTGCCATCCATGACCGCTTTGAACGCGGCCCGCAGGGTGACCTCGGTCTTACCGTAACCGACATCGCCGCACAGCAGGCGGTCCATTGGCCTGGGCATTTCCATATCGCCCTTGATCTCTTCCAGCGCGGTGAGCTGGTCTTCGGTCTCGATATAGGGGAAACTGGCTTCCAGTTCCCGCTGCCAGGGCGTATCCGGGCTGAAGGCATAGCCCTCCGCCACCTGGCGTTTGGCATACAGCTCCAACAATTCCCCGGCGATCTCCTGCACGGCTTCCCGGACCTTCTGCTTGGTCGAGGTCCAGGTCGCGCCGCCCAGCCGGGAAATCGACGGCCCCCGTCCCTCAGCGCCCACATAGCGCGTCAGGCGGTCAGCGTGGTGGATCGGCACAAAGAGCTGGTCCTGTTCGGCATACTCCACGCAAAGGTACTCCTGCTGAACGCTGCCCTCGGCGCGCTGCACCAGGCCCATATACTTCCCAATCCCATGGTCCACATGCACGACCCAGTCCCCGGGCTGTAAATCAGCGTAGACCGATTCCGGCGCTTCCGCGGTCGGACGGTATCGCCGGCGCGGCTGCGGCCGTGACCAGCCAAAGATCTCGCCGTCGGTCAACAGATGCACCCGGCCGTCGTCCGGCCCGTTCAGGATCCAGCCGCCGGCCAGCGACCCCTCAATGAAGCGTGCTGCCTCCGACTCCGGCGTCACCTCCTGGAGCAGCTGCTGCTCCCGCCAGAGGTTGCGCAGGCGCGGGGATTGGCGCGAGACGATCGTCCACTCCTCCCCATCGGTTTCAAGGTCTTGCAGGTAATTGATAAAATCGCGCAGTTTCCCGGCAAAGTGCGGCCCGGCTTCAAAGACTGATGCAAGCCGCGGCACTTCCGGCGCATGGGTGTACCCCAGTTCCACCACCGCCCGCTCTCCGAAGCGGTCTTCCATCTCAGACCAGGTGAGGAAGGGCACAGGGAAATCTTCGGGAAGTTCACCGGCCTGGACTGCTTCTTCCCGCCGGGACAAACTCTCTTCTTCAAAATCCGTCACCGCGGAGGCGATGAATTCCTGCCCGTCCAGCACAATGATGGTGTCGTCAGGGAGGAAGTCCAGCATGGTACCCGCCATGGGATAGGCCAGGGGGATCAGGTATTCCTTCAGATCCCGCAGAGACAACCCGGCCTTCTCCGCCGCGGACGGCAGGATCTCCCGGGCAGGGGTGATCGTCAGCGTCTCACGGCTCTCCACCGTGCGCTGCGTGGCC